>QHOZ01000008.1:0-9076 GCA_003219495.1 Verrucomicrobiota bacterium
CACGACGACAACGATCGCGGTTGGAATCGAAATCAGAAACGCAAGACCGCCGGTTTGTTTGGGACCAAGCAAGTTAAGAAGCCCGATGACCAGGATCGCCATCGCCGCGAATTTCTCCGGATGCGGCACGCCGAGATATTGAAACGCGGACAAAGCACTGATCGCCGCCGTCACCAAATAATCCGCGATCAACAAAAACGCGCCGACGATCGAGATCACCTCGCTGCGATGACGGACGCTCGCATAAACGCCGCCGCCGTCGGGATAGAGACGGCAGATGATCATGTAATTAATCCCGACGAGCGCGGTCAGAACGCACATCGCCGCGATCAACCAAAACGAAGCGTAACCGGCGACGGCGAACGCGAGACCGATCACGTAGGCTTTGCTCGTTCCCCAATCGCCGTACAAAATCGCCGCCGCGCGTTTCCAATCCACATTGCGCGGCCGCTTAACGTTGGTCGGTATCAATATTTTTCCTGCATCAAACGAAGCGCGCTCGCGCGACGAGGCCCTTCACTTTGCGGAGTCGATTTCCCACGACTCTTTGCCCTTTAATGATGCTGACGAGGTTAGCTGTCGGGCTAGAGCCATTAAATGCTCTCGATGCCGCGCATCGTTCGCCCCGATCCGTTTTCGGAATTGGGTCCCCCGCTGATCCCGAACTCGCGGGACCATTAAGCGAAACAAAGAACTATGCCGCTCTGCGGCAATCTCCAGCCAGGGCAACCCTTTGGTGAACTAGCCGGAGCGTAACTGCTGGAAATTTCGAACCGGCAAAGAGTTGCGTCAACTTCTCCAAGAGCCAGACGCGATACTACGTTGTCGATCTTCGCTTATATATATAGAGCGAACCGCCCACCGAATGAATAAACCGCTTGTCAGGCGCAGCCGCCTATGAACAGTCACAGCACGCCCAAATGGCAGATTTGATTGTTACCGAGAGCGGTGCGGTCCATCGCCCCCGCAATGTCGATTGGAAACGCGCGGCCGCGTTGCTTTACGGCGACTGGGGCACGAGCAAGGCCTACGTCATCGGGGCATCAATTACATCGTGATCTGTCGCCATTTCCCGGATGGCGGCGGCGTTTACTCGGCGGCGCGATCACAGGGACGACTGCTCGCAGTTGTCGGCGCGCTTCTATTGTTAGCGGATTTAACGGTGACCGCGGCGCTGAGCGGCTGGTCGGCCTTGAGCTACATCACCTCCGGCGCGGAACAAGTCGGCGTGATCAAATTGCTCCGCGAGCACATCGCGCTCGCAACGATCGCCATGCTTGTGATCATGGGTGTAATCAATTTTTTCGGACCGAAACATTCAGGCAGTCTCGCAGTCGCGCTGGCGGCACCGACGTTGATCGTCGTTGTGGTTCTCATCGCGATTAGCGCGCCGCATCTGACGACGAAATTTCTGCAGCCGCGCCACGAAAGCCTGACCCAGGTTTGGGCGCAATTCGTCGGCGTGATTCTCGCCTTATCGGGCGCGGAATCGATCGCGAACATCACCGGCGTGATGAAACTCGATCCAGGATCGACCATGGAAAAGCCGAGCGTCGCGCGCGCGTCCGTCAAGGCGATCATTCCAATCGCGATTGAGGTCGTTGTCGGAACAGCGCTCCTCGGCTGGGCGATGCTTTCGCTGCCGTCTGTGCTTCCGAAAACTTCTTCAGCTCCGCAGCGAGGACATGTTGCGTTTCATCGGCGAACAATTCGCGACCGCATCGTTTTCGCCCGCGATCGGCAATTTGTTCGGCTGGATTGTCGGCATCGTTTTCTTCCTGCTGCTGCTCAGCGCCGCGAACACTGCCATCGTAGCAATCATCGGTCTGCTTTACATGATGTCGCGCGATCATGAGATGCCGCGGCACTTTCGGATTCTCAACACGCACGGCGTTCCGATTTATCCGCTGCTCATCGCGATTGGTTTCCCAACGTTGGTCCTGCTCTTCGTCGCGAATTTCACCGCGCTGGCCGGCCTCTACGCGATCGGCGTGGTCGGCGCCATCGCGGTCAACGTCGGCTCGTGCACGTTCAATCGCCACGCCGGTTTCACCTGGTACGATCGCGTTCTCTTTGGCGCCACGTTCGGCATTTTGTTTTTTGTCGAGATCACCCTGGCTCATACAAAACCGGACGCATTGTTCTTTGTCGTCGTCGTTCTCGGGGCCGGGCTCGCGTTGCGCGCTTACACCTTGAAACGCCACGGACTGACCACCCTCACCGTCACCCGCGAAGTCGCAAAGATGGTCACGCCAACACTGGCCGCAACGATGCAATCGCGGTTGATTGAAGGACAAAAAATCATGGTCGCGGCTCGCGGGATTACGCCGGTGCTCACCTTCGCGCTCGACGAAGCGCAATTGCGTAAGGCGACGCTGTGCGTGCTTTATGTGAAGGAGGTCGCAATTTATTTCACCGCTGCGGGCACGCGTCTCGGCCGCGCACGATGGCAGGATGATCCCGAAGCGAACGCGATCATGACGAGCGTGACGAAACTCGGCGAACAACGCGGCGTCGCCGTCGTCCCGGTCTACGCGGTCAGCCAGGATGCGTCGGCAACGATTGTCGATCTTGCCGCGACGATGGGCGTTGACTATCTCGTGATTGGCGCGACGCAACGGACGGCGCTGACCAAGTTATTGCGCGGCAGTGTCGTCACCAACGTCGCCCAACAGTTACCGGAATCGATCCAGTTGCTCATCTTCGGTTAAACATGACCGCGCAGGCGATTCGCATCGCGATGTGGTCGGGCCCGCGAAACATCTCCACCGCGATGATGCGCTCCTGGGGCAATCGCTCGGACACCGTCGTGGTTGATGAACCGCTCTATGCGTACTATTTAGAGAAGACCGGCAAAGACCATCCGATGGCCGCGGAAGTTCTCGCTCAAGGCGAAACGGATTGGCGAAAAATTGTCGCGCGAATTACCAAAGATCCGATTCCGGATGGCAAACGCATTTTTTTCCAAAAACAGATGACGCACCATCTGTTGCCGGAGTTGGACCGGGAATGGATTGTCGATCTTACGAACTGTTTTCTCATCCGCGATCCGCGGGAAGTCATCCTCTCTTATATTAAGAAGAACCCCGACCCGTCATTAGAGGACCTTGGGTTTGTGCAGCAGTGCGAGATCTTCGATTTCGTGCGCAAGCAAACCAACTCCATCCCGCCGGTCGTCGATGCCGACGACGTTTTGAGATATCCGAAGCGCATGCTGGAAAGCTTGTGCGGAGCCCTCCGCGTCGAATTCGATGAAGCGATGCTTTCGTGGCCACCAGGATTGCGCGAGACCGACGGCATTTGGGCCAAACATTGGTACGACGCCGTGGCAAGATCGACATCATTCGAGCCATACAAACCGCGCGAAGGAAACGTTCCGGACTCGCTTCGCGAAATTCACAAGCGCTGTCGCGAATGTTACGACAAACTTCATCAACACCGACTACATTGATCGCGGATGCAGCAGAAGTTTAATCCGAAGAACAAGGACCTCATCGTCAATATCAACGGCGATTTACTTCATCGCGACAAAGCGGGCGTGAGCCCATTCGATTCGGCGGTGCAAGGCGGCGACGCGGTGTGGGAAGGCTTGCGCCTTTACAACGGACGCATCTTCAAACTGATGGAGCATCTCGATCGGCTCGAAAGATCCGCGCGCGCGCTGACGATTGTCGATCTTCCGCCGCGCGAAAAGATCATCGAGGAGCTAAAACGCACGCTCGCCGCGAATAAGATGCGCGACGGCGTTCATATTCGGTTAACCGTTTCTCGGGGAGTAAAGATCACGTCCGGAATGGATCCGCGATTGAATCAAAACGGCGCGACGTTGATCATTCTCGCCGAGCACAAGGCGCCGGTCTATTCGAAGGATGGTCTCAAATTGATTGTCGCTACGGTGCGTCGACCGCCGCCCGAAGTTTTGGATGCGCGCATTCATCACGCGAATTTGCTCAATTCGATATTGGCGAAGATCGAAGCGAACAACGCCGGCGTGGACGACGCGCTCATGCTCGATACGAACGGCTTTATCGCCGAAACGAACGCGACGAATGTTTTCATTGTGCGCAAAGGCGATCTGGCCACGAGCAAAACGGTCGCCTGTCCGGAAGGGATCACTCGCGCGACGGTGATGGAGATTTGCGCTGCGGAAAAAATCCGCTGCGTGGAAGCGGATTTATCGACGGTGGACGTTTACGGCGCGGACGAAATGTTTTGCACCGGAACGATGGGCGAGCTCACCGGGGTCGTGCAGCTCGACAACCGCGCGATTGGCGACGGGAAGATCGGGCCGATGACGAAACGCCTTAGCGAACTTTACGCGCAGCGAACCGCGACCGAAGGCGTGCCGGTTGTCGGTTAAGGCTACTCGTAGCGCAACGCGACCATCGGATCGACCGACATCGCGCGGCGCGCTGGAAAGTAAGTCGCGATCAACGCAGCTCCACTCAGCAAAGTCGTGACAATGGCGTAGATCGACAGGTCGCTCGCGCTCACTCCGTAGAGAAGACTCGACATCAAACGGGTGACGGCGAGCCCGCCTAACAGTCCGGCGAGCAAACCGATTCCAATGACGGCGAAGCTTTGACGCAGAATCATCGTGAGCATGTCGATCTTTCGTGCGCCGAGCGCCATGCGAATTCCGATCTCCTTGGTTCGTTGCGCAACGCTGTAGGCGATCACGCCGTAGATTCCAATTCCGGCCAGAATCATGGCGACGCCGGCGAAGCAGCCAAGCAACATCATATTGAAGCGTGGTTGCGCCAAAGTTGCGCCAATATGTTTTTCGAGCGGCTCGAGAGTTGGAACGAACAGGTCGCGATCGAACTCATGCACGATGTTGCGCAGCGCGCTTTGTAATGTGGCGGCGCCGGACTGTGTGCGTATCACGACATCCATTCGACGTTCGGGCTCCTGCGACGCAGGAACGTAAAACTCCGGCAGCGGTTGGATCGCAAGCGACTCATGACGCGAGCTGCCAACGACACCGACGATTTCTTTCGGGGGCAACGGCTCGTTCTTTTCGCCGTGAGTCAAAATCAGCTGCTGACCAAGGGCGTTGCCATTAGGGAAATACCGTTGTGCGAGCACATCGTTCACGATGATGACGGGCTGCGAATCCTTGGTGTCGCTGGAATTAAACGAGCGGCCGCGCAAAACCGGCGTGTGCATCGCGCGAAAATAATCCGGCGTAATCGTAAGATTCGAAGCTATCAGTTCCTGCCCGGGCGGACGCGGCGGTTGACCGACGATCGCGAATGTCGATCCAGTGTCGTTACCGGAGAATGGCATCGGAAACGCGGCACCGGCCGCTTCGACTCCCGGCAATGCGGCGAGCTTCGGCAACACTTGGTCAAAAAATTGCCGATGCTTTTCCGGTTCGGGATATTTTGCCTTCGGAAGAATGAGACCAACGACGAATGCGTTGGAAGGATCAAAGCCAGGCTTTGTCGCGCGAAGATTCGCAAAAGTCTTGATGAGCAAACCGGCGCCGGCCAAGAGCAACAACGACAACGCAACCTGGGTAATAATGAGGAGGCGGCGAAGATAATGCGATTCGGGACCGACCGCACCGCGGCTTCCCGATTGGAGCGATTCATTCACGTTAGGCCGGGTCAGTTGAAGCGCCGGAATCAACGCGAAAACGAGCGTACTGAAGATTGCGGCCGCGAAGGTGAAGGAAAAAACGGAGCCGTTAATCGAGATTGCTGCGAGCCGAGGAAGATCTTGCGGACCGTAAACTCGGAGCAGATCGATTCCCCACCAGGCAAGGAGCAATCCGGCGACGGCGCCGATGATCGACAGCAACAGACCTTCGCCGAGTAATTGCAAGATAACACGCGCGCGGCTGGCGCCCAGCGCGGTTCGAATGGCGATCTCTCGCTGACGCACGGTGGCTCGCGCGAGTAAGAGATTCGCGACATTGGCACAGGCAATGAAGAGAACAAAAACTACCGCCGCAAAAATAGTCACGAGCGCCGGGCGCACATCGCCGACGACATCGGCATGAAGAGAATAGACCCGCTCGGAACGCCCGGTGTTTGATTTTGGATATTGCTGCTCCAAACGTGCAGCGATCGTTTTCATCTCCGCTTCGCATTGCTGGATGGTGACGCCGGGTTTCAATCGCCCAACCATGCGAACGAAATGAGAGTCGCGATTGTTGACGTGCTCGGGAACGAGCGGATGAAGCGGGATCAAGTACTCCGAGCGCTCGCCTTCGACCGGATATTGAAAGCCGGGAGGCATCACGCCGAGCACAGTGTACAAACGCCACGACAAGCTGATTCGCTTTCCGACGATGTCGGGGTCGCGATTGAAATAAGTCTTCCAAGCGTAATCGGTCAGAACAACAACGCGAGCGTCGACGTTGTCGTCTTCACGTGTGAACGCGCGACCGCGCGCAGGCGCAACGCCGAGCACCGGAAAAATATCCGAAGTAATGGCAACGCCCATGAGCTGACGCGAGTCTTCGCTCCCATTGAGGACGGCGCCAGTGCGGGTGAACGCAGCCAATGCCTCCAACGTTTTGGATTGGTCGCGAAGATCGACATAATCCGGCACCGATTCGGTTTCCTTCTCGGATTTTTCGCGCGCGACTTCGGACCAAACGGCTATCAGCTGGTTCGGATTTGGAAACGGAAACGGACGAAGCAGGACCGCGTCAATCACGCTGAAGATGGCGCTGTTGGCGCCGATGCCGAGGGCGAGAGTTAAAATGGCAATTGCAGCGAAGGCAGGCGCTTTCACCAACATCCGCAAGGCGTATTTGAAATCGTTTAACATAAAGCTCGCTCCTTCGAATCCTTAATGATTTCAGCGCGCGGCGACCTCTCCGGTGGGATTGATCGTGATGTTGCCGGCCGATGTTTCGAGATGCACCGATTTGCCGCCGCCGTTCAACGTGCCGCGAAGTGTTTCTCGATTTGTTTGAGCCGGCTGAATCGGAAGAGTGCTCATGACTTGCCCGACGCTTGTCTTCGCATCAATCGTCAATTCGGCCTCGGACGGCACTGCGACATCGATGCTGCCCGCGGTGGTCCCCAATTTCACGTCGCCCACGACCGGCCGAGGAATCGACGCTTTGATGCCGCCGCCGGAAGTTTTCCCAATGAGTTTGCCGGCAACTTTTTCCAAGACGAGACCGCCTCCGCTCGTGCGCACTTCGGTATCGCCGGTGAAATAGCGGACGTCGATGGCGCCGCCCGAAGTTTGCGCGTTCAGACAGCCGCGGCCTTGCATGACGAGAATGTGGCCACCACTCGTTTCAACCGCGATCGGCCCATTGCAATCTTCGACCTCAATGGCGCCGCCGCTCGTTTGTCCATCCAGTTCTCCTTCGAGATGCGCGAAGATCATCCGGCCGCCGCTGGTGTTTGCTTTCAGATTGCCAATCATGTCTCTCGCGTTGATCGAGCCGCCAAATGTTTTCAGATTCGCTTCAAACTTCTTCGGAACACGAACGGTGTATTTCGCTTCCATATGCTGATGATGAGACTCCCAGTGGACGGCGTTTTTTCCGCGCGACCGAATTGTCACCACATTCCCATCTTGTGTGAGGGTAATGGGAGAATTCGCGAGATACTCTTTCTCTTTGGCTTCATCGCCGAAATCGATCTTGCGATGCGCTTCGACTGAAACTTTTCCGTCAGCGCCAGAAGCCAAATCAATAGCGCCAAAATCGACTTCAACGATCAGCTTTGCGCCCGCGGACACGTCCACGTTTCGGATGAATTGCTCTTCTGAGACAGCCGAGACGGTGAGTGGCGCGAAGGCGACGACAAGGAGGAGGTTTCTAAGATTAATGAACATAAGTTTGGATGGGTTGGGTTTTGAAAATCATTCGACGCAAAGCCATAAATAAGACCTCTACTCGGAGCGTAGTGCTTGCACTGGATCGACAAGTGTTGCGCGACGCGCGGGCAAGAGGCATGCAACGAGCGCGATTGCCGCGAGGATGATTGTCGCGCCGCCGAGCTACGCCGGATTGTGCGCCGAAACTTCAAAAAGCTGCGCAGCACGTCCCGCGTTTGCGCGCCGAGCGCCATGCGAACGCCGATCTCGCCGGTGCGTTGTTCAACCGTGTAAGCGACTGCTCCGTAGATCCCGATGCTGGCAAGAAGCAACGCCACGCCGGCAAAGATTCCGAGTAGCACCATCATGAGCTTCGCCTGGCCGAGTGCCTGCGCCATGATCTCGCTGAATGGCTGCGGCCAGATTAAAGCAAGACTCGGATCGATTCCGCGCAATGCTGTTTTCACTGAGCGCGTGATCGTTTCCGGCGGAAGCAGACTGCGCACCACGATTCTGAGGTACGGAGAATTCTCCTGCGCGAACGGGCGATAGAATTCCATGTTGTTCACCTGACTCAATTGCACCGAGCGCACATCGCTGACGACGCCGACAATCTCGACCGGCACGCTGCCATTCGTGATCAGCAACGTTTTGCCGATCGGTTTCTCGTCGCCGAACACCGTCTTCGCGCCGGCTTTGCTGACGATGATGACGTTCGGATGATCGAGCACATCTTGTTCGTTGAACTCCCGGCCGGCGATCAACGGAATGCCCGCGGCCCGGAACCAGCCCGGCATGACGTCGTTCGACGGCGCGCCTTTTCGCTCGGTAATCGGAGGCACGTTGCCTTCAGGTCGCGTATAGAGAGTCGCGCCCGGGTTGCCGAAGAGCGGAAAGCCATCGCTCAACATCATGTCCTCGAATCCCGGAGTCGCGCGCAACGCGGTTTGCAATTGTTCTGCAAAACGTGCGCGGCTCGCCTTATCAGGATACTGGGCTTGCGACATGACCGTAACTCCGATCCAGAGTTTGTCCGTATTGAAACCAGGATCCTGCTGACTCAGGCGCACGAAACTTGTGATAAGCAACGACGCGCCCGCGAGCAGCGTAACCGAGAGCGCGACCTGCGCGCCGACGAGAATTTTCCGGAACCGCTGTTGCCGTACACTTCCTTGCGTGCCGCGGCCGCCTTCCTTGAGAGCATCGACGATGTCAGCGCGCGAGCTTTGCAATGCCGGATAAAGACCCATCGCGAACCCGGTCAGAAGTGAGAGCCCGATCGTGA
>QHOZ01000008.1:9356-16778 GCA_003219495.1 Verrucomicrobiota bacterium
AAAACGAACCCGACCGCCGTTAGCAGAGTCGCGAACCCGGGCCGCAAATTCTCCGTCACATCTTCCGGAAGCGTCTTGATGATGTTGCGGAATTGCGCGTCGCCCTTCTCCGGAAATTGCGAGCGATAATTGTCCTCGAGCGTACCCAGCTCCGCCTTCGCTTGGTCGAGTGTGATGCCCGCCTTCAATCGCCCGATCACGCGCAGGAACGTCGAGCCGCGCATCATCTTTTCATGCGAGAAACCGGGAATCACGATCGGCTTCGTCGTCCAGATATTGGCATTTGGTGTCCCCGTCCAGGAGACCGGCATGCTTGCGATCACACCCACGATCGTGTGCGCCACGCCATCGAGCCCGATCGTTTTTCCGATAATGTCCTGGCTGCCGGCAAATCGCGCTTTCCAGAAACGCTCCGTGATGATGGCCACATCGGCACCTTCTTCTTCTTGCGGCAGAAAAGTTCGTCCCATGATTGGATGCACACCGAGCACGTCGAACCAGTTCGCGGTCACTTTGAAAATCGGCACCGACAACGGATCGCCGAGACCCGTCACCGTCGCGGCCTGTTGATTCTCCGCCGCGAACCCGGAGAAAATCGCCTGCGCGTCGCGATAAAGCATGAATCGCGGCGCCGACATCTGGAACTCGTCCGTCCGGTCTTTCCCCTTGGTTAGGATGTGCAAGACCCGCTCCGGTTCCTGGAACGGCAGGCCTTTAAGGAAGAGATCGTTGATCAGCGAAAAGATCGCTGTGTTCAGTCCGATCCCGAGAGCAAGCGTTCCGATCGCGATGAGTGTAAACGCCGGGGATTGCCGGAGTTTTCGAAACGCGAAACGGAGATCGTTCATAAAACAACCCTACTCGGTGCGTAATGCTTGCACTGGATCGACAAGTGTTGCGCGGCGCGCCGGCAAGAGGCATGCCACGAGAGCGATTGCCGCGAGCATGATCGTCGCGCCGCCGAGCAGCGCCGGATTGTGCGCCGAAACTTCAAAAAGCTGCGAAGTTAGCAGACGCCCGAGCGCGAACGCCGCCGCCATTCCGATGACAAGTCCGGCTATGACCGGCCGCATCCCTTGATTGACCACGAGTCGCAGCACGTCCCGCGTTTGGGCGCCGAGCGCCATGCGAACGCCGATCTCGCCGGTGCGTTGCTCAACCGTGTAAGCGACTGCTCCGTAAATCCCGATGCTGGCAAGAAGCAACGCCACGCCCGCGAAAATTCCCAGTAACCACGTCATCAATCGCGCTTGCCCGAGCGCTTGGGCAAGGACGGCATCCATCATTTGCGGTACCGCGATCGCAAGGTTTGGATTCACCTTGTTAATCACGGATTGAACAACCTTTGTCGCCGCGTCCAGTTTCAGATTCGTGCGAATCGTGATGTTCATGAATGGAAAATTCTCCTGCGACCACGGAAGATAGAATTCCATTCCGGGCGCTTCGTTTACGCGAACCGAACGAACGTCACCAACGATGCCGACGATTTCGTAAGGGACGCCGAGACTACTAACGAGCAGCGTTTTCCCAATCGGATTCTCGCCGGGCCAAACTTTTTTCGCGCCGGCCTGACTAACGAGACAGACTTTTTGCGAATCACTGGTGTCGTGCTCATTGAACTCACGGCCCGCGAGAAGCGGAATTCCCCATGTCTTCAGATAATTCGGCGCGATGTCGTGGCTCGGGCCGTTGGCGCGTTGCTCGATCGGCGGAACTTCGCGATCGCCGCGCGCGTAAAGTGTGCGATTGCCGCCGTTGAGCGGAATGTCGCCGCTAACGGTCGCGGTTTCGATGCCGGGCACATCGCGCAAGGCATCGAGAGTTTTCTCAACTAAGCGCTGGCGCGATATTGCGAAGTCGGTAGAGTGATCGCACCGGTCCAAAGATTTTGCGTTCGGAATCCGATGTTTTGCTGCGTGAGGCGAACGAAACTGGTGATAAGCAAAGCGGCGCCGGCCAAAAGCGTGACCGACAATGCAACTTGCGCGCCGACCAGAATTTTCCGAAAGCGCTGCTGGCGCACACTTCCGGCGGTTCCGCGTCCGCCTTCTTTTAACGAATCAACAAGGTCGGCATGCGAGCCTTGCAATGCAGGATAAATCCCCATCAACAAGCCAGTCAAAAGGGATAGTCCGATCGTGAAGAGCAACACCGGCATGGAAACGCTGGTCGCGGTGTTCGATTCGAACGGGAGAAAATTCGCAGCCATTCGGGGCACGAGCGGAACGAGACGCCATGCGACAAATGCTCCGGCGAGACCGGCGATTGCGCTCACGAGCACGCTTTCGAACACAAACAATCGCACCACGCTTGCTCGCGAAGCGCCGATGGCCATGCGCAGCGCGATCTCGCGACGTCGTCCGCTGAACCGAACGAGCAAAAGATTGGCAACGTTGCTGCATGCAATGAGCAAAACGAATGTGACCGCGGCAAAAAGCGTGATAAATCCGGCGCGAAAGTTTTGCGTGACGTCTTGCGGCAGAGTGCGAACGGTCGACGTCAACGAGCTGTCGATCTTGTTCGGATATTGCGTGCGATAACTTTGATCGAGCGAAGGCAGCCCGGCCTTCACCTGGTCGAGGGGCATTCCGGGTTTGATTCGACCGATGACGCGGAGAAAACTCGTGCCGCGCATCATTCGATCATAACTGAATCCAGGAAGTTGGAATGGTTTCGTCGTCCACACTTCGGCAACCGGGTTCGCACCGAACCACGTGACGGGCATGTTCGGGATAACTCCGACAATCGTGTGCGGCATGCCATCCAAGGTGATGCTGCGACCGATCACGTTCGGATCGCCGCCGAGTCGTTTTTGCCAGAAGGCTTTTGTGACGACGGCTACGTCAGCGCCTTCCTCTTCCTCCGGCAGGAAGTTGCGTCCAAGAATCGGCCGAACGCCGAGAAGATCAAAGTAGTTTGAAGTTAATCTTCCCCCAAAAACCTGAACGGCATCGCCCAAACCGGTCAGGGTGAACAAAAAAAAGTTTTCGGCGGCAATTGATTCGAAGAGCGTCTGCCCATCGCGATAATGGAAATAGCGCGGGGCGGAGACGCCGATGTCCTCGAGGCCGCGCGATTTGTCGCCGCCCATCAAATGCACAACGCGCGACGGATCTTTAAAGACCGGAAGTCCGCGCAGAAAGAGATCGTTAACCAGACTGAAGATGGTGGTGTTCAGTCCAATTCCAAGCGCGAGCGTGAGCACTGCAATAAAAGTGAACGCCGGCGATTTCCGAAGTTTGCGTAGAGCGAATTGAATGTCCTTCATGGTTGAGTGGAGTTGAGGTGGTTCACGAAATTCATTCGGCGCGCAACGCTTGAACCGGATCAACCAACGTGGCGCGGCGCGCTGGAATCAGGCAGGCCAACAAGGCCGCAAGCGTGAGCACGGTCGCGGTCGCGCCGAGTAAGAACGGGTTGTAAGGCGAAATTTGGTAAAGCTGCGCGGCGATTAGCCGCCCCGCCGCAAATGTTCCGATCAGACCAAGAACGAGTCCGATGATGACCGGATTCATTCCCTGCCGCACAACCAGGCGAAGCACGTCCGCGGTTTGCGCGCCCAGGGCCATGCGAACGCCGATTTCGCCGGTGCGCTGTTCGACCGTGTACGCGACGGCGCCGTAAATTCCGATCACAGCGAGGAGCAGCGCAATTCCGGCAAACACGCCGAGCAACGTCATGGTCAGGCGTTCCTGCCCGAGCGATTGCGTAACGATTTCATCAAGCGTGCTCGGTTGAAGAATGGGAATTGTGTTGTCGATCTTGTTGAGAACCGCGCGCACAATTGCGTTCGTCGCTTCCGGCTTCGTTGCCGTCCGAACAACGACATTCAAAAACGGTGCGCTGCGCTGCGGCCACGGGCGATAAAACTCGACGTCGTTGGTTTTCTGGAGCTCGTCGGAACGCACGTCGCCGACCACACCGATCACTTCGGTTGCCAATCCGGTTCCGTTGTCGGTCCCGAAAAGCATCTGGCGTCCGAGCGGGTTTTCGTTTGGAAATAGTTTCTTCGCGGTGGAGCTGCTCAAGATAACCACAGGTGGCGAATCGACTTTGTCCTGCTCGGTAAAATCGCGACCGGACAAAAGCGGAATGCCAAGCGTGTGAAAATATTGCGGCGAGATGCTGCGGGTCAGGCCGAGCGGGCGTTGATTAATGGGAACGGGATTTCCGTCCGCGCGCGTGTAAGGCGAGCGGGAAGTATTACCCGACAGCGGAACTGCGTCGGTGATGCCCACCGATTCAACCGCTGGAGCGTTTTGCAGATCGGCATGCAACCGCTGCATAAATTGCGCGCGCGTCGCCGCATCGGGATATCTCGCCGGCGGTAATCCGATTCCACCCGCCCAAATCCGCTCGGTCCGAAATCCGGCATCCTGCCGGCTGAGCCGGAAAAAGCTGGAAACGAGAAGGCCCGCGCCCGCCAGCAACACCACCGACAAACCGACTTGCGCCGTGACCAAGCCGCGACGGAAACGATGTTGTCCGCGACTGCCACTTGTTCCGCGGCCCCCTTCTTTTAATCCATCGACCAAATCTGCTCGCGAACTTTGCACCGCGGGATAAAGGCCCATGAGCAAACCGGTCAAGAGAGATAGGCCGATCGCGAAAAGCAGGACCGGTAAATGTAAAGTCACGCCGCCCTCGAGCGGAATGTTTTGTCCGGCAACGCGCGGCACGATCGACACCGTCCAAACCGCGAGCAAAAGTCCAACCGCTCCGGCGATCGTGCTGACGAGCGTGCTCTCGAAAACGAACAAAAGGACGATGCTTTTTCTTTCCGCGCCGAGCGCCATGCGCAATGAAATTTCGCGTTTGCGTCCGGTGAAACGCACTAACAAAAGATTCGCGACGTTGCTGCAAGCAATGAGCAGCACCGCGCTGACCGCTGCGAGCAAAGTGAAAAACGCCGGGCGCAAATTTCCGGTCACGTCTTCGGCGGCGGCAACGAGGTAGGGCGACCAGGTGTTATCGGCCGCGTCGGGCCGTGTCTGCTTGTAGCTTTGATACACGGTCTGCATCGCCGCTTGCGCTTGCGACATCGACACGCCCGGTTTCAATCGGCCGATTACGCGCATGAAACTGACCCCGCGCAGCAATCGGTCTTTGGTCAGGCCCGGTGGATCGAACGGTTTGTTGCCGAAAATTTCTGTGTTGGGTCCCCACCACGAGATTGGCGGATTGGGCAACACGCCGACGATTGTGCAGGCGACGCCATTCAAGGTGAGGCTGCGCCCGAGCACGGCTGGATCGGAGTTCAGCCGTTTTTGCCAAAAACGTTCGGTCACCAACACTACGTCGCCCGCGTTATCTTCTTCCGGCAGAAACGTTCTGCCGAGGATTGGTTTGACGCCGAGCAAATCAAAATAGTTGTGTGAAAGCAGTTTGTGCGTCACGATAATGTTGAAACTTCGGAACGGAGGACGGCATCTGCTTCAACTCACGCTCCTTCGATTCGCCGTAGATGCGGACGATGCGGTCGGGATCCTGAAATGGCAGACGACGAAGAAACAAATCGTGCATCAAACTGAAGATTGCGGTGTTCATCCCGATGCCGAGAGCGAGGGTAATGATCGCAATCGCACTGAACGCAGGGGATTGTCGAAGTTTACGGAAAGCGAATCGAATATCGTTCATGGTTGTTTGGGGTTGAGTTGGTTCATGAAATTCATTCGGCGCGCAAAGCGCGGACGGGATCGACGAGAGTTGCGCGGCGCGCTGGCAAGAGGCAGGCAAGGAACGCGACTGCGGTCAGAATCAAGCTGACCGCGATCATCATTCGCAGATCGGTTGCGCCAATTCCGAAGAGCAGACTTTGCAATAATCGCGTTGATGCGAGCACACCGAGGAGACCGAGCGCCAGTCCAAGCCCGACGAAGCGCATGCCCTGGCCAACGATGAGGCGCAACACGTCGTAACGTTGCGCGCCGAGCGCGAGACGAATTCCGATTTCCTGCGTTCGCTGCGTGACGGAGTAACTCATCACTCCGAAAATTCCCGCGGCCGCAAGCAACAACGCGACCAGCGCGAACAAACCAACCAGCATCGCGTTCAAACGCGGCTGCGCGATTGACTGCGAAACGTAATCGGTGAGCGGACGAAACCGATAGACGGGCACGCCTTTGTCGATCTCGTTAACGGCATCGCGCAACTCCGCGCCGACCGTTCGCACATCTTGCGACGTCCGAACCAGAACCATCAGCGTCTGCACCGGGAACTGCTCGTGCGGAATGTAAATTTGCGGCTTGGGCGCTTCCTTCAAGCTGATGAGATGAACATCCTGAACCACGCCGACGATTTCGCGCAGCGGCGGATCACCCGGCTCGGCCGAGCCGTTAGGCTGAATGCGTTTGCCGATCGGATCTTCGCCGGGGAAAAACTGTTTCGCGAAACTCTCGGTGATGATCGCGACTTTGGGCGCGGTGAAATTGTCACGCTCATTGAAACTCCGGCCGCGCACGACATTGGTTCGCAGCGTCTTGAAATATTCGTGCGTGACGACGTTCACCTGCGCTTGCGGCTGGTTCGATTTCGGTTGCGGACGCTCTTGAATGTCGAAAGTGAAAACGATTTCGCTGCCGCTCAATGGAATCCACCACGACGCAGCGGCGGAATTCACTCCGGGCAAGATCGACAATCTCTCGAGCAACTTGCGAAAGAAATCCGAGGCCTGGCTGCCTTTGCCGTAATTGCTGTCCGGCAATGCGATTCTCGCGGTGACCACGTTTGCCGGATCGAATCCCGGCGGCACGCGTTGCAGGCGCACGAAACTTTCGCCTAACAAGCCGGCGCTCGCGAGCAACATCAGTGCGAGAACAATTTCGGCGACGACCAGAAGTGAGCGCGTGCGTCCGCTGTGCACTCCTTCCGCGCGAGCTGTCGTTAATTGCGCCCGCGATGTTTGAATGCGACGCGCGCCACGCGGGCAACAATCCGGCGATGAGCGCTGCGAGAACACTGATGCCCGCGGTGAAAGCGAGCACGGTGAAATTCGGAGACACGTCACCAATGCGCGGAATCTGCGTCGGCAGGAAAATGCGCAACGAATCGAGCGCCCAGATTGCAATCAGCAAACCTAACACGCCGCCGATTGCGGCGAGGAGTACGCTTTCGGAAAGTAATTGTTTGATGATGTGCCAGCGGCCGGCGCCGAGCGCGGTGCGAATACTGATTTCCTTTTGTCGCGAGACGGAACGCGCCAAAAGCAAATTGACGACATTGACGCAGGCGACGAGCAAAACGCAGCCCGCCATCGCCATCAGCATCATCAACGCGGAATGCGCGTCTGCGACCAGTGAAGTCTTCAACGGCCAAACCTTCAGACCGACATTCGAGTTGCAATCCGGGTACTGTTGTCGCAAGGCCGCGCCGATCGTTTCAATATTTGCCTGGGCTTGCTGAAGTGGAACGTGCGACTTCAAT
>QHOZ01000224.1 GCA_003219495.1 Verrucomicrobiota bacterium
GTGCATGTTCAATGGGCGGGCATTGTATCGGATCCCGCGCGCGGAAGTTGCAGTGGACGACGGCGGCTACCTGATCCTGAATAACCGCCAGCCCTATTCGATCGAGATCGCTTCGCCGACGCGAGTAGAAACGTTTGTTCTCTGGTTTCCGGATGGTTGGGCCGAGGAGGTGCGAAGCGGATTGACGCGGCCTAACGAGCGCTTGCTCGATGAGCCGGCCAACAACGGAACGGCGGTCTCTTTTTTTGAACGCTATACGCGGCACGACGCAACGGTGTCGCCGAAAGTGCGAGAATTGCGGCGCGCGTTCAGGACTAGCGAAGCGATCGAGGATGATTGGCTGGAGGAAAAGCTTCGTGAATTGCTCGCGGCGATGGTCGAAAGGCAGGTGGGGGTGAAGCGGCAGATGGACGCGTTGCCGGCGGCGCGTGCTTCGACGCGGGAAGAATTGTGGCGGCGGGCGAATCGCGCCCGAGATTTTCTTCACGCGCATCTTGGCGCGCCGGTCAGACTGTCGGAGGTCGCGGCGGCGGCCTGTCTGTCGCCGTTCCATTTGCTACGAACATTTCAGTCCGCGTTCCGCCAAACGCCGCATCAGTATTTGCAACAATGCCGGCTCGAGCGGGCGAAGTTCCTTCTCGAGAAAACGCGGATTCCAGTGACTGCGATCTGTCTCGATTGCGGGTTCAGCAGCCTCGGCTCGTTCGGCACGTTCTTTCAAAAAAGCTGCGGGATGTCACCACGCGAGTGGCGCGCCAGCCGCGGTGTGGTGGTCGAGCAAAATAGCAAGATCGAAGAAGTATTTCTGACCGGGCCCAAATAGGCTCGGGACATGAATACGTTTGTTAGTCGAAAGAAGTTCCTGATTGGAAGCGGGATCGCAGCCGTCGGCGCACTGTTAGGCCGCAGCGGGTTTGCGCAACCCGGAGTGAGTTCACCGGCGCCGAGTCCTTCCTCGAAAGACGTGCCGGATTTTCCGGAACACGATCCGCAGATCGATCGGGCGCGCGTAAAACGGTTCGTGATCGCGGGCCATTTCAATCTCGAAGCGGTGAAAGAGATGCTGACGGCGGACCCGACGTTGATCAATGGGGCGATCGACTGGGGTAACGGCGATTTCGAGACGGCGCTCGGCGGCGCCTCGCACATGGGCCGGCGTGACATCCGACGATGCTCGGCAAGCTCGATATCGTGAAAGCGGCGGTCGCGGCGTTTCCGAACATCGTGAACGTGCCCGGGCCGCATAAGATCCCGCTGATCGCGCACGCGGAGAAGGGCGGGGAAGGAGCGAAGGCGGTGCTGGAATTCTTGCGACCTTTGGTCGCAAGAAAGTAAGAATTAAGAAAAAGGATATGAAAGATATTTCGTTAGGCAGAATCGGGCAGATTTCCGTGACAGTGCACGATTTGGAACGGGCGACGGCGTTTTACAAGGAGAAGCTCGGAATGAAGTTTCTGTTCAGCGTCCCGCCGAAGATGGCGTTCTTCGATTGCGATGGGATTCGGCTGATGCTGGGAATTCCGGAGCGGCCGGACCTGGATCATCCGAGCTCGATCCTCTATTTCAAAGTCGAGGACATCGAGGTCGCTTACGATGCGCTCGTAAAACGTGGCGTCCATTTTGAAACGAAGCCGATGCTCATCGCGCCGATGGCAACGCACGATCTGTGGCTGGCCGAATTTCGCGACTCGGAAAACAACGTGCTGGCGTTGATGTGCGAGAAGGCGAAGGAAAGTGGAAAGGAGCCGCGGGCACGAGCGACATAGGCGGTCAAGGCGGCGAGGTAGCCGGTGAGCAGCCAGGAGGCTGCGAATCAAAGTAGAAGAGAGAGCTCGCTATGCTCGCGAAAACCCTGGGTCCTTTTCCGCGGCTGCAGGACTCGGGGACGACAAGAAATGCTCGGAAATAGAGCGTTGCGCGAGTGATGGGCAACCGAGAAAAATTGCTCTTGTGGTTGTGATTCAGACCTCCCTAGCATTGCGACGGGGCGCACGATGGCGGTGGTCATCCTCGCGATCGCAGCGCCGACATGACTGAATGTTTCATAGCAACTCGCTGGAGAAAAATATGAATTCCTCAAATAGTACTTCGTCTCGGAGTCTTCAATCGCCGTTCATCCGTTGGTTCGCGATCCTTATCGCGGTAGCGAGCCTGCCCGTGGCAGCGTACGCCAGGTTCAGTGCCACGGTTGCCGGAACGACCGCCACCTTCACGGGTGACGCCAACTCCGATACGATTGTCATCACGCAAAGCGGTGGTTTTCTCATGCACAATCGCTTTAGCGCGGGCGATCCCGGGTTCAATAGTAACTTCGATTTCGACAGTGCCACGCCCGGCGATCAGACTCTTGCCGCAGCCACCGCCTCAATCGTCAATATCAACGCCGGCGCAGGCGACGATGTTGTTATTCTCGAAGGAAAGCCGGGGGCGCTGAACAACCTCCGTTATCTCCCGACCGGGTTCGGCGCCGGGACCGTGGGCGATGACAGCGATTCCAGCATACCGACGATCCATTTCACCGAGGTGGAGCGGATCGAGCTGCAAGTCCAGCCCGCCGACGGGGACTCCGTGCGAGTCGATGGGACGATCGGTAATGACGACATTCAACTTTATCCCGACCAATCGCCGGGCAGCGGGACCGTCATGGGATTCATGGACCAAATCAATGTGACCGGGAGCGGTCCGTTCGAAATGACGCCGATGATTTATTCCGGGGAATTTCCGGCGGTGAACGACATCGACGTTAATTTCTTCAATCCGGGCGGGACCGACACTTTTACCTTCAACGGGGACAACCGGAATGAGCAGATCGATGTTGCATTCGGTGAAGCCGGCGGGGTCGAGGTGAGAGATACGATCGGCGGAATCGTGTATCAACGCGTGGAAATTTTCAACGTGGTCGGTGTTACAGTCCTAGGCGGTGGCGGCGTGAACACGTTTAGTCATCAGGGAGCTTTGACCGTTCCCGTCACCTATTTCGGAAACGGCTCGCCGAACGAGATCCTTAATTACGTCGGTGCCCCGACCCAGCCGATCGTGGTGGATCTTCCGGGAACGATAACGCAAAACGGCACCCGGATTGCGAATTTTACCGGCATCGGCATGGTGGCCATCACCGCTTCTGGGGCGAACGCGTCATTAATCGTCAATGGCACCGCGGGAAATGATTCGCTGAGTTTCTCGCAAACTTCCGCGACGGCAGGCGCCTTCAGCAACAACGCCCAGGCCCCGCTCTTCAGCTACGCGGGAGTCAATGTGCCTCTCACTGTGAACGGTGGCAACGGGACCGATACCCTTTCGATTTTCGGCACCGAGGCGGCGAACTCGGTAACGGTCAACGCGATCAGCGTCTCGATCTTTAGCGCGATCACACTCGGGACCGGCTTGGAACAATTGAGCATATTGACCTTCGGAGGCGATGATACGATTACCGTCTCGGCTGTGCCGATGCCCACCTCGATCAACGCCGGCGAGGGGAACGATACCTTCAACATCACGCCGAGCGCGAATTTCCCGATCACCTTGATCGGCGGCAACCCTGCTCCGCCTGCCTCGCCCGGCGATGCCTTGAATGTGAGCACGGCGGGTACGACAAACCCGGCCGTCAACGCAACCCTGGGACCGGAAGGT
>QHOZ01000225.1 GCA_003219495.1 Verrucomicrobiota bacterium
CGACGTGATTGCCGGTCCGATGCTGGCGCACAAAGCCGAAGACGAAGGGATCGCCTGCGTCGAGCACATCGCGGGCAAGGACGGCCATATTAATTATGACGCGATCGCGGGAATCATTTACACGAACCCGGAGCTCGCGGGCGTCGGATTGACGGAAGAGCAGGCGAAGGAAAAGGGAATCGAATATCGCGTTGGAAAATTTCCGTTTCGGGCAAACAGTCGCGCGGTCGCGAACGATGAGCTCGACGGAATGGTCAAATTCATTGCCGACGCGAAGACCGATCGCATTCTCGGTGCGCACATTTTGCAGCACGCGGCTGCGGAGTTAATCGCGGAAGCGGTTTCAGTGATTGAATTCGGCGGAAGCTCGGAAGATCTCGCGCGCACGGTTCACGCGCATCCGACGTTGAGCGAGGCGGTAAAGGAAGCGGCGATGAACGTGGAAAAGCGCGCGCTGCACATTCTCAACCGCTAGTCTGCGCAAGCTGCGCTTCGCGGCGAAGAATCACGCGCAACGCGATCAGGGCCGAAAGCGAGCAGATGATTGCGCCGATTCCGAGCGCGAACGGACTTCCGAACCAATGCGCGACCGCCCCAGCTTCCAAACTTCCGAGCGGAATCATCGCGCCGAAGATGAGCGACCAAACGCCCATCACACGGCCGCGCATCTCGTCGGGCACAATGGTTTGCAGGACCGTGTTAGTGGTTGAGAAAAAGAGCAGCATTCCAAATCCGGCAACGAACAGGAAAGCGAGTGAGAGTTGGAAATTTCGCGACAGCGAAAATGCAAGCACTGCGGCGGAGAACAACCAGACACCGCCCAACGCGAGCTTCCGCGGTTTGTAGCGATGCCCAAACGTCGCGACGACCAATGCACCAAGGAGCGCGCCCATCCCGCTGGCCGACATCAGGATTCCGTAACCATCCGCGCCGCGTCCGAGCACATCGCGCGCAAATGCGGGCATGATCACCATGTACGACCAACCGAAGATTCCGACCGCGAGAAAAAGCAGCAGAATCGTGCGGACGCGCGGATGTTGGAATGAGTAAACGATTCCGTTCCACGCGTGTTCGGCTTGCGATGGGATGTCGATCTTTCGTTCGAACGGCGGCAGTCGCATCATCAACAAACCCGCGATGACGGCGACAAAGCTGAGCGCGTTGAACAAAAAGCACATCGCCACGCCGAATGCTCCGATCATCAATCCCGCGAGCGACGGTCCGACGACGCGCGCACCATTCACGATTGAGCTGTTCAGCGAAATTGCGTTCAGTAGATCTTCGCGACTTGTCATTTCAACGGTGAACGCTTGTCGCGCCGGCATATCGAAACCCATCGCGACGCCGTTGAGCGCAGCGATGACGACGATGAATGTCGCATTTGCAAATCCCGCCCAGACACCGAGCGCGAGAAGAAACGCGCAAATCATTTGCGCGGTTTGAGTCGCGAGCAGGATCGAGCGTTTGGGGTGCAAATCGGCGAGCGCGCCGCCCCAAATCGCGAACAACATCATTGGCGCGGAGCCGATCGCCGCGACCGCGCCGAGCAGGAATTTCGAGTGGGTAATTTCATAAACGAACCAGCTCATCGCGGTTTGTTGCATCCAGGTTCCGATGAGCGAGACGAGCTGCCCCCAAAAGAACAGTCGGTAATTGCGATGGCGAAGAGCGCGAAAGGTGTGCCGCCAACTGACTCCGCCCACCGGCAACCGCCTCGGCCGCCCGCTAATGTCTTCCGGCACACGGGCGGTTTCGGTCGTGGGCATTTTAAAGTTGTAGAGAGCGCATTCTTTGGCGCAAATCGGGGCCGCCCCTCGATTTAGTTCCGCTTTTTGGCTTGGCGTTCCCTTGTAAGTAGTTCAAAATCGGCGGCCAAGGATGAAACCGGCACGCCACAGTCTTGTTCTAGCCGCGACTCTTTTTTGCGCGGCGATTTTTGTAACCACGTCAGCGAAGGGCGCGGAAAACGTTTTGGAAGCGATTCAGCACCCGCCGAACAATCCCTGTAATTGGACCGGCTTTTATCTCGGCATCAACGTTGGCGCGAACTGGAACCACTTCGACCTCGGCAAGCAATTCACCGATGTCGATCTTGCGCAACAGTTTTACGAGATGGCCGTTACGACTTTTCACCTTCCGGGACACAGCGAGACTGACACGGGCGCGGTCGGTGGCGCGCAAACCGGATTCAAATTGCAATTCGGCCATATCGTTCTCGGCATCGAAGGGGGCTTCCAGGGAAACGTGAGTGACACGCAAAGCCAGCATAAAGAATTTCAAGAAAACGAAATATTCCTTTTCACTCGTCAGCAATTCGTTACCGCCGAGACGGAATTCAAGAACCTGCGAATGGTCGATTCAAACTGGAACGGCACTATTGGCGGAAACATCGGTTTCTGCTGGAACCGGATTCTTTTCTACGTCACCGGCGGCGCTGCCTTCACCGACGTGCATTTCTACTCGATGGACAGAGCGGACACGGAGTTTTTTGGATTTGTTGGTGATGGCGACGGCACGACTCATCCGGCAATTCGGCGAACCACCGGCGGACCGCGCCAGGGCGAAGGTTTTATCGGTGAGATCGTGAGCAAACACACACACACCGACGGGGACATTTTGACCGGTTACTACGCCGGCGGTGGTACGATGTATCAACTTACCGATCTCTGCAGCGTAGGCATTGAGTACCGTCACTTCGGTTACGGTGATAAGGGCGAAAATTTGATGGGCGGCGACGGCCCGGTCTTTTCAGGCAACGGGAACGTTGGTCTGAGCTCAGACCAGGTGCTGTTGAAATTCAACATCATCGTCGGTCCTTGGGGCCATTAATCGCGCACCGAAGCGCAGATCGCGTGCTAAATTCCGGGCGTGCAAAGCACGGCCGCAATTCTTCTTCGCAAACGAAAGTTTAGCGACACGAGTCTGATTGTTTCCTGGTGCACCGAGTCGTTAGGCTGCATCCAAACCGTCGCCAAGGGCGCTCGCCGGATCAAAACGCCGTTCGCCGGCAAGCTCGATCTCTTTTTCGAAACCGAGATCTCGATTGCGCCGAGTCGTAAATCGACTTTGCACACGCTCACCGAAGTGGTCCTGAAAAATCCGTTCGTTGGGATCCGTCACAATTATCTCCGCACTCAGTCCGCCGCGTATTTCGTTGAGCTCATCGAAATTTGCACCGAGCGCGATCATCATGAGCCCGAGTTGTTCGGTTTGTTACGCCGCGCCTTTGGTTATCTCGACGCAAACGATCCGAATCTGCGGGCCATTTCACATTTCGAAACGGAACTCGCGCGGATCACCGGCGTCCTTTCGAAGAATTCGAAGCCGGCCGCCGCGAACCCCGCTTTCGCGCTGGGTAATCTGTTCGGGCGTTTGCCGATTTCGCGCACACCGCTCTTGAAAACGCTCACGTCCAAGGCGAAAGACAAAGCCGGCGAAGCCGTATGAAATCATGCTTCCTATTCAGCGCGGCGACTCTTTTTTTCGCTTCGAGTTTCGTGGTCAGCGCCAACGAGATCTACAAGTTCGATCAGGAGCGTTCGAAGATCGGCTTTTCGGTGCATCAGTTTCTCGGCGCGACCAATGGAAAGTTCACCAAGTTCGACGGCAAGATCGACATCGATCGCGATCATCCTGAAAATTCCTCCGTCACCGCGCGGATCGAGGTGCGCAGCATCGACACTGGAATCGTGAAGCGGGACAATCACCTGCGAAGTGCGGAGTTCTTCGCGGTCGAAAAATATCCTGAGATCGCATTCAAGAGCCGCAGCGTAAAACGAACCGGACCGCAAGCAGGCGATATCATGGGCGATTTGACGATGCATGGCGTGACAAAGCCGATCACGCTGCATGTGAAGCTGATCTCGTCGCCGAACGACACGAAGGAAACGCGCTGGACGGTCACGACCGAGCCGCTCAAGCGCCGCGATTTTAATTTAATGTTCGCGCAAGCGGCGGAAGCGGTGTCGGGGATTAGCCAAACCGTTACCGTCAGTATCGAAATTCACGCATCGCGTGCGGAATGAGATGATCATCTTCGTTCTTTCCTGGGTCGGAATGGGATGCTGGCTCGTGTGCTTTTGGTGGATGCACCGCATTTCCTCACGGCAAGATGCAATGTTGAAGGAACTGCACGAAGTGACCCAACGCATTGAGCGGTTGTCGGAGGCCGAGCACGATTTGATCCGCGAAGTTCATCCGCAAGTCAGCGAGATCAAAGAGAAGGTTGAGAGCGTCAAAGAAGCGGTGGAAGAAAACGGTGACGCGCCCAGTACAAAATGAGCCGCGCTGCGTTTGTGGAACAACAGTGCGGCGCGCGTGTTTAGCTTATTGAATCGGATGCCCGAAACCCGTTCGGGTTCTTTCCAGCGGGCCGTCAACGCCGACGGGCAACTTTGGTTGCTTCAGGTGTTTGCCGCCTCTGGGGTCGTTCAGCGGGCGCATGTCCCGTACTTTTTTAGTTTTTTTACTCGCAGGCATTTTTCTTAACCTTTCTTTTGTTTCTTTGGTCACGTCTAAAATTTTCATCGTCACTCGCGTCTAGCTTGAACATTGCGCGTGCCACGGGTTCCGAAATCGGTCGCGACCAAATCGATTTTGAAATTTGCCGCGGATTTCCCTCGTTAGGCCGAACGCGACTGCGTGTCACGTTTCCTGGTTGAAACTTCTGCGGCGCAGCGTGCGGCCTCGCTTTGAAACCAAGCCTGGCTCAGTTTTGTCACTGCGCAGGAGCAATATCGTAGCCGTGGCTCGCGACTTGATCTCGTTCCCACGCTGTCGATCTTCTTTGCCGAATGGAGATTCTCCCGCTCGGGGATTCAGCGCTGTTGCTTCGTCTCGTCGAAAAGTTCGACGAAAATCCTGATGAGGCGCTGAACAAAGTGCTTACCGCGAAACGACAACTGGAGGCCGCCGAACTTCCGGGCGCAATCGAATTCACGCCCGCTTACACGAGCGTTGCTTTTTTTTACGATCCGGTTCGCGTGGTCGAAGCCGGCGCGCCACGCGACAATATTTTGCCTTGGCTCGAGCAACGTGTTCGCGACGCGCTCGGATCGTCTTCGAAACACGCGGGTCGCGCGGCGAACCGCACGAACATCATCGAGGTTCCCGTTTGCTACGAAAATGAATTCGCGCTCGATCTGGACGACGTCGCGCAGCGCGCCGGAATCAGCGCACAGGAAGTTGTCGATCTTCATTCCAACGCGGAATACCGCGTCCATTGTGTCGGATTCACTCCGGGCTTTCCGTATCTCGGCGGATTGCCGGCAAAACTGGCGACGCCGCGCAAAGACGTTCCGCGCAAGGAAATTCCCGCCGGCTCCGTCGCGATTGGCGGATCGCAAACTGGAATTTATCCAACAAAATCGCCGGGCGGCTGGCACGTGATCGGGCGAACGCCGTTGCGATTGTTCGACGTCGGAAATAATCCGCCCGCTCTTTTCTCGGCGGGAGATCGCGTTCGTTTTCGGCCGATCACGCGCGAACAATTCGAAGAGTCCATATCGTGAACGTCACCGCGATTCGCGCAGGATTTTTGACCACCGTTCAGGACTTGGGGCGAAATGGTTTCCAGGAGTTTGGGGTTTCTTCCGGCGGCGCGCTCGATTCTCACGCGCTGCGCGTCGCGAATTTGCTCGCCGGTAACGACGAAACAGCGGCCGGCCTCGAGATTACTTTTGGCGGCCTCCGTTTACGATTTGCGGACGAGCGAATCGCCGTCTGGTGCGGCGGCGATTTCGAAGCGCGAATCGGATCGATCCGGCTACGCGCGGGTCATCCGGCCCTGGTCAGCCCGGGCGAAGAATTTTTCATCGAATCGCCCGCGCGCGGTTGTCGTGCCTGGTTGGCAATTTCCGGCGGGGTCAACGTTCCGATTGTTCTCGGAAGTCGATCAGCGGACTTGCGCAGCGGCTTTGGCGGCATTCACGGCCGACCGCTGCGCAACGGCGAAGGATTTTCTCTGGGAGATAATTCCGCGCGCGCAAAAACTTTGATCGGAAAACTGCGCAAAGAGCGGATCGCGCGCTGGAAACCGCCGCACGATTGGTCCAGTCCGGCGGACTGCGATCCTGTTTTGCGATTCATTCGCGGATCGGACGCGCAACGATTCAATGAAACGGCCCTCGAACGCCTAACGAATACGCCATTCAGTGTCTCGCCGGATTCGGATCGGATGGGCGTCCGGCTGGAGGGCCCCCGCCTGGAGCGCACGGACGATGTCGATCTTCTTTCCGAAGCGGTTGCGCCTGGCACGGTGCAGGTCCCGCCGAATGGTAAACCGATTCTCCTTCTCAATGATTGCCAAACGATTGGCGGCTATCCAAAAATCGCGCACGTGATCACCGTCGATTCGCCAATCGCGGCGCAGCTTTGTCCGGGTGCTGACGTTCGCTTCCGCGAAGTCTCGCTTTCTGAAGCGCACTCGCTTCTGTTTGAGCGCGAGCGACACCTGCAACAATTCCGGCACGGCCTGGAAGCGCAGCTTTAATGAATCTTGTTGTCGATCTTAACGCCGATCTCGGCGAAGGCGCGGGCCAGGATGAGAAAATGCTCGAGCTCGTCACCTCGGCAAACATCGCGTGTGGTTTTCATGCGGGCGATGCGAACACGATGCGCGAATCGATCGAAGCGGCGCGCGAGCGCGGTGTCGCGGTAGGCGCGCATCCCAGTTTGTTTGATCGGGAATGAAGTCTTTGAGGCGGTTAGCTACCAACTCGGAATTTTTCAAGCGATCGCCGAGGCGGCGAAGATGCGCGTAAATCACGTGAAGCCGCATGGGGCGCTTTACAACATGGCGTCGCGTGATGAACCGCTCGCAGGTGCGATCGCGCGCGCCATCGCGAAGATCGACAACCGTCTCATTTTGTTTGCGCCGCAAAGCAGCGCGCTCGAGCGAGCCGGCGTTCAAAATGAATTGCAAATCGCGCGAGAGGTTTTTGCCGATCGAAACTATTTGAGCAGCGGCGCGCTTGTTCCCAGAACGCGCCCGGATGCATTGCTGCACGACGCGGAAACAGCTGCTGCTCGCGTCGTTCGAATGTTGCGCGAAGGAAAAGTTCGTTCGGTGGATGGAGTGGATGTCGATGTTCGCGCTGAGACAGTTTGCGTTCACGGCGACACACCGGGCGCGGTCGACTTTGCGCGCGCGTTGCGTTTACGATTGGAGCAGGAGAGCGTGACAATTCGCGCGCCGGTCCGCGCCACATGAACGAATCTCAATCGCAATCCGGTCTGGTCCGCGCGCTCGGACCGATTGACGCGACGATGATCGTCATCGGGTCGATGATCGGCTCCGGAATTTTTATCACCTCGGCGGAATCGGCGAGGTTAAGCGGTGCGCCCGGCTGGCTGCTGCTCGCTTGGACAATCGCCGGTTTGTTGACGATGAGCGGCGCGCTTTGCTGCTCCGAGCTGGCAACAATGATGCCGCGCGCCGGCGGAGTTTACGTTTTCTTTCGCGAAGCTTACGGCCCGGCGCTCGGATTTCTCTACGGGTGGACATTGTTTCTCGTTGTCCAAACTGGAACGATCGCGGCGGTTGCGATCGCGTTCGCGAAATTCCTCGGTGTCTTCTTGCCGTCGGTTTCGCAAGACAACTATCTTTTCATGCAAAACCCGATTCCGTTGGGCGCCGGCTACGCGATCAGTTTTTCAACACAACAGCTCGTCGCGATTTTCCTGATCGTGTTGCTCACGTGGACGAACACGCGCGGACTAAAGCTAGGCACGCTCGTGCAAAATATATTCACATTCACAAAAACCGCGGCGCTCGGCGGCGTTGTGCTCGTGGGATTCCTGCTCGGTTGGAGCGCAACCAGCGCCGCGCGCACCGCGGCGTGGTGGGACTCGTGGGCGAATGGTTGGAC
>QHOZ01000226.1 GCA_003219495.1 Verrucomicrobiota bacterium
GACCGATGCAAAAATGAACGCGGCACTTTTTCCTCGTTCAGCTTGATCAACACGTTTTGTTTTATCGCCTGCTCGAGGAGGAATTGGTGTTCGCGATCGGAACCGTCGCACCAGAAAATGTTTTGTGGTTTCGCGAGGAGCTCGACTTCATGGACCCAATCCAGCACCGCCTGATTCGCGGGTTTGTGATCGCCCATTCCGGAAGCAGGCGAAATGGCGGGCGCGATGTTTTTCATGAGCCGATGTCGATCTTAATTAGAGCGAAGGGTAAATTTCTTCCGATTCGGGCCGTTCTCCAAGAAATTTTTGCAGGGAATTGCCCGCACGCGGGTGATCT
The DNA here is from genome assembly GCA_003219495.1 of Verrucomicrobiota bacterium. Next base: position 338 of record QHOZ01000226.1, read on the forward strand.
ACCTTGCGCATGCGAAGTGCTGGTTGTTTAGTTGAAACATGTTCGGGGTGACGACATCGGACGACTACCGGCCGGTCACATGGATGGGACGTTACCCGGTCGATGTCACCACGATTCTCGTGGGGCTGCATGTTATTTGCGCTATCGCGACTGCCTTGATCGTCGGATTCATTCACGGCGGCGCGCTGAATTATCTGATGTTCGACAGCGCTCAGGTCTTGAGCGGACAAGTTTGGCGGCTCGTTACGTACGCGCTGATTCATCCGCCAAATGGCTACGCGCTTCTCTGGTTCGCGGTTGAAATGTACATGCTTTTCTTCTTCGGCCGCGAGGTCGAACGTTTTATCGGCCAACGCGCATACATTTGGCTTTACGCACTGTTGTTGTTGGCGCCGGCGCTGATTCTGACCGCGTGGGGGCTGACGACACGAACCGGGCTAGCCGGATCGGCCGCGGTGCATTTCGCAGTGTTCACCGCATTCGTCACGCTTTATCCAAATGTGCAATTCTTTCTGCGCATACCCGCGAAATGGATTTTCGTCATCTTTGCTGCGATCGGCACTTTGAGCGCACTCGCGGCGCATGCCTGGCAGGATTTGGTCGTGCTTTGGGTCAGCATTGGCGTGGCGTTCGCCTTTATCGAGGCGCGCGGCGCAGGCCCTGAGCTCGCGTGGATCACAAATCTGAAAAGTCGAATGCGGCCGAAACCGAAACTCTACGTCGTGCAAAAATCGACCATGCGGCAGGCCGCCGAGCCGGACGATGTTGTGGCCGCGGTGGATCCGATTCTGGACAAGATCTCGAAGTCCGGGATGGGCAGCCTGACCGAGAATGAGAAGAAAATCCTCGATCGCGCGCGGAACCGGTTGTTGAAGAAGTCAGATTGAAGGCGCGCTCAGGATCGTCGCGACGAAATCGTTCATGGTTTCGGCGTGCAGCAGCAAAGTTCGGAGTGGCGGATCTTTCGTGATCCGCGCGATCGCACCGACGACCACCAGATAATCGCTTATCAAGCGCTCCGGCACCGCGATCAGAAAAATTAAGTGCGCGATTTCACCTTTCTCAGTCCAGGGGATGCCTGCTGCGCTTCGGCCGACGGCGAGAACAATTTCCTCGACGAGCTTTGTTCGCGCATGCGGAAAGGCGATGCCGTCCGACGCATAAGTTGAGTTCGTCTTCTCCCGTTGCTCCAGCTTGTTCAGAAATCTCTCCGCGTTGTCGATCCTTTCATTCGCCACCAGAAGATCGACAATCTCGTGAAGCGCTTCCGCCTGGGTGCGCGCGCGGAGATTGAGCGCGATTTGTTTCGGGTCGATCAACTCGGCGAGGGCGATGGACATCAGGAAGTGTTGGATTCTGCGGCAGTTATCCAGTTAATTGATCGGCCGTGGCAACTGAAAACAGCTCACCGATTGCAAATAAGGAGACGACCGTTTCGCTCCAGCGAAGCATTTACGATCCCGGCTACGTCAACGCGATGTCGCATTTTTATCGCGGCGAAATGAGCCGGATCATGGTTTGGCGGCAACGGCTCGATGTGACGACGAATTGGGCCATCACCAGCAGCACCGCGATCATCACCCTCTCTTTTTCCAGCCGCGAAGTGCCGCACATCATTTTCTTTTTTAATCTGGCGATCCTTTGGGTCCTGCTCTGGATCGAAGCCCGCCGCTACCGATTCTATGATGCGTTTCGCGCGCGCATCCGCATGCTCGAAGCGCATTTTCTCGTGCCGATGGTAATGGAGAATCGCGACCTGCTTCAGGGGGAATGGAAAAAGTTGGTCTGCGAGGATTTGATTCTCCCCTGCTTTAAGATCAGCAAGCTGGAAGCGATCGGACGACGATTAAAGCGGAACTACGTTTTCATTTTCATCATGGTCCTGGTGGCGTGGATCACGAAAATTTTCATCCACGCGCCGCGCGCGATGCAAGGCGTTGGGGATTTTTATCAAGCATTGCGCGTCGGCCACATTCCGCCCTGGCTGGTCGCGCTGGTCATGTTCGGCACCTTTATCAGCTCAATCGGCATCACGATTTACGTCGGCAAAAAATCTTCCGGCGAAATCTCTGAATTCGGCACACATCGCTCGTTGTGGAGAATCTGAAGGAATTCTCGGGCGACGGTTTCAAAAGACTTTGCGAAATCGTGGCGAAGCTGCGCGCGCCCGGCGGTTGTCCGTGGGACCGCGAGCAAACGAATGAGTCGCTGCTCCCGGCGACGATTGAAGAAGCCTACGAAGTCGCCGAAGCCGCGCGCGCAAAAAATGATGCGCATTTTCGCGAAGAGCTCGGCGATCTTTTGCTGCTGGTCGTGATGCACGCCGAGATCGCGAACGAAGCCGGCCGGTTCAAGATCGACAACGTGCTTGAGGAGATCAGCGAGAAGTTGATTCGCCGGCATCCGCATGTCTTCGGCGAGAGCGATGCGCGCGACAGCGGCGCCGTCTTGAAACAATGGGAAGCGATTAAGCGCGAAGAAAAGAAAGGCGATTCGCATTATCTCTCGAGCTTGCCCGGCGCCCTGCCGGCATTGATGCGCGCCCAAAAAGCGCAGAGCAAAGCGGCCCGTGTGAATTTTGATTGGGCCGACCTGCGCGACGTCATCGCGAAAGTGGAGGAGGAAATCGGTGAGCTGAAGGAGGCGATCACGGCTCGGGACGAGGCGGCGATCGCGGATGAAATGGGTGATCTGTTGTTCGCGGCGGTTAATCTCGCGCGAAAATCAAAGCTCGATGCCGAAAGCGCGCTGCAATCCGCGACCGATAAGTTCGTGCGCCGCTTTAATTTGCTCGAGGACGAATTGCGCAGCCGCGGGAAGAAATTGGGCGATGTCGATCTTGCTGAGCTGGACGAGATTTGGAACGAGATAAAGGCGCGCTGAGCGGTTGCTTCCGCGGCCGATCTAGCCATATTGCCCGCTCCCGATGCAGCTCCTGATCAACTGCCTACTCGCCATTTACGTGCTGATCGCGCTTCTAATGGTGCTGGTCATTTTGATGCAGCGCCCTAAAAGCGAAGGACTTGGCGCGGCGTTCGGCGGCGGCGTGACCGAAAATATTTTCGGAGCGCAAACCACGAACGTGCTGGTGAAATTCACCTCCTGGCTGACGGGGATGTTTTTCGTGCTCACGTTTGTGTTGTCGATCTTGTATTCGCACAAAACCAGCCGCGACACCGGATTACGCCAAGAGCTGTTGAGACAGCAAAGCGCGCCGCAAGCTTCACTTCCCCCAGCAAACCCGAATGCGCCGGCCGTTCCCGCTCCGGGCGCGCCAGTTGTTGCCGCGCCAAGCGCTTCGGTCACGACAACTCCTCCGATCGTTCCTTCGGCATCGCCGAAATCTTCCGCGAAACCGAAACGTTAATCTTTGATTGCCGGATTCACTCCGGTTGTTCAAGATCGCGCGATGGCCCGCAGAATCCCGGCGCTCATTTTCGCGGCTTCGATTCTCCTTTCGTTCCGGGCGCTGCCCGCGCAAAGCGATTCTGAGTCGGAGCGTTTGGAAAAACTCGAGCGCGCAGTCGAGCAATTGCAAAAGCGGAACACCGAGCTCGAGACTGAGGTTCACAGTTTAAAGAAGCGCCTCGCCTCCGCGCCGGAGGTGGATCCGAACGGCAATCAAAAACCGAAAGTTGCTTCGGATGGAAAGGAGCTGCTCGAGAAACCCGTTACTGCGGAAAAGCCGCCGGTGTTCGTCGTGCAGCGACGACCCGAGATTAAACTGACCCTCGGCGGATTCATTCAAGCGAATTTCGAGGGCGGCGATGTTTCCGCGTTCGAAGGACGGTTCGGACAGACCGCGCTGAAGGATCGATTCCGTCTCCGTCGCGCGCGCATCAATCTCACCGGCGAGTTCGCCGAGCAGTTCGATTTCAAAGTGGAGGGCGAATTCGAAAACAGCGACGGGATCAGTGCGAACCGCACCGACTTCTCCGCCACGGACATTTTCATTAACTGGCATCGTTATCCGGAAGCGCAGATCAAAGTCGGACAATGGAAAGCGCCGTTCGGGCTGGAACAAACGACGCCGGACACGCAGTTGTTCACGATTGAACGGAGCTTGCCGACCGGCGCGCTCACTCCGGAGCGACAAATCGGAGTTCAACTTTGGGGCAAGCCATTGACGCAGGTCTGGCCGGAGCAAAAGGATCTCGTCACCTACTACTTCGGAGTTTTTGACGGCAACGGCCGCAACACTACGATCAACGACAACAATAATTTCATGACTGTTGGACGACTGGAGTTGATGCCGTTCAAGGGACAAATCTTCGGACAAGACGCGAGTTTGAAGCTCGGCGGCGACGTTATGAACAGTCGCGACGACGCCGGCACGAACATTTCGCAATCGCTCAACTTAAAAGTTAATTCGGATGGATCGTTATCGCCGTTCGTTTTGCCCGGAGCCGACGAACGAACCGCGTGGAGTCTGGATGCTTGGATCAACGTCGGTTCGTTCGATTTGATTGGTGAATATCTTGCGGAGGATGTCGATGGAAGAACCGTCGCCGGTCATGCGCCCGGTTTCAGCGATTTCGATCCGAGCGGCTATTACATTCAGGCGAGCTACTTCATTTTGCCGAAAAAACTCCAGGGCGTATTCAAATGGGAAGCGCTCGAGCCGGACCAACTCGATCACGACAACATTCATTCGCTCACGCTCGGCCTGAATTACTACATTCACGGAGACACGATCAAGGTGATGGCGAATTACGCTCACACCTGGTCGCGCTTCCGCGAGACGCACCCGCAATTCGGCGACGATAACTTCGACGAATTCCTCATGCGCCTGCAGTTGATGTTCTAGTTCGCGCTCGCGAGCTAATCTTCATCGCCGATTAAGGCGCGCGCGAAGTCACGCAATTGTCACGTTCGCGCCACGCGTCCGTAACAATCGCTTTCTACCTTCCGGCGTCGCGAGAAGAGCCGCGGCAAAATGGAGCTCAACTCGCGATCCAACCCTCACCGTCCGCGCATAACCCAAAGGAGAATTATGTTTAGAAAAATCACTCTCATCGCAGTCCTGTTAGGATTTCTGCTCCCCTCGATGTCGATCTTCGCGCAAGACGCCGGCGCGCTGCTCGATCTGTTAGTTAAGAAACGGCTGATCACCGACCAGGAAGCGGAAGAAGTCCGCGCCGAACTGACGAAAGAGTCCGCCTCAACTTCTGGCGGTAAATGGAAACTGTCATCGCCGATTACCGAAATCGAGCTCTATGGCGACGCGCGTGTTCGTTATGAATATCGCGGCGGGCGAACCGGTGATGATAATCCGCTGGCCGCGCCGGGAGCAGGAGTGGCGGGGCACAACGATTGGCAGGAGCGCGAGCGCGAACGTTATCGTTTGCGTCTCGGACTTCGCGGAACCCTGGTGGACGATTGGTTTTTCGGGATCCGATTGGAAACGAGCACGAGTCCGCGCTCAACCAACGTGACCTTTGAAGATGACGACGGCGTGAACGGTCCGTTCTCGAAAGACAGTGATCGCATCAGCGTCGGTCAGGCTTATCTCGGCTACAAAGGATTCAAAGACATCACGCTCACGGCTGGCCGAATGCCGCAGCCATTGGTGACAACGTTGATGGTCTGGGACGCGGACATCAATCCGGAAGGTTTGGCCGAACAGTGGAAGCACACATTTAATATAGAGTTCGGCGCGGTGAACTCGGTTGCGGCAAGTGAAGGTTACAGCAAGGAAGGCGGCAAAGGTATTGTTGCGCCCGCGCCGAGCGAGCCGTTCAAGTTAAAGATCGATGTCTTCGCGAACTTCGCGCAATTCATCTACGACGATTCGAATCCAGAAAATCCGCTTGGTCGTCGCGCACGGGTTTCGGCAGGGGCTGGCGGTCCAACCGGCCAAACGAACGATCTCATTCCAAACAGCGACGCGTTCCTCCTCGCGTGGCAGATCGGCGCGCGCGTTACGTTTCCAAAAAATATTTACGTGCAGATCGCGCCGACGCTCTACAACTACACCGGCGACGGCGACACGCTTAACATTCATTTCCAGGGCGGCTCGCCATTCGTGACGAACGCGGCCTCGCTCGCGCAAAACCAAACCGGCATCAACAGTCTGCTCATTTATGACATGCCATGGGAAATCGGCTGGAAACTGGGCGAGTTGCCAATGCGGATCTTCGGCGATTTCGCGGTCAACTTTGATGCCGACGATCGCGCAAGCGCAGCCGGTCATCCTGGATTCGGCGACGAGCGATACGCTTACCAAGTTGGCCTGGGTGTGGGTCAACTCAAAGCGAAGCACGATTGGCAGGTCAACGTTTTCTGGCAGCACACCGATCAATACGCGCTCGATCCGAACCTGGTTGATTCCGACATTTTCGACAGCCGCGTCGGCGTCGAAGGCGTAGCGGTTCAAGCGGGTTACGCGCTGAGTGACGCAGTCATCTTCAACCTCACCTGGGCTTACGGCTGGCAGGCGAACGATAACCTCGGCACCGGCGGCGCGGGCGATATCGGAATCAATCCGCTCGACCAATACCAAATCTTTCAAGCTGACCTGAACGTAAAATTCTAAACCCCGACTTCACAAGATCGACATCAACCCATCATGAAACTAACTCACCTCATCTTAACTCTGACCGTTCTGCTCGGACTGGCTGACGCGAAAGCGGATCGCCTTGTGATCAAAGGTTCCGACACACTCGGCGCGAAATTGGTGCCGCAGCTCGCGGAGCATTTCAAAGCCGAGCATCCTGGAACAACCTTCGACATTGCCGCCGAAGGATCGACCACCGGCATCGCCGCGATCATTGACGGCACTGCCGAGATCGGAATGTCGAGCCGCCGCGCGAAATCATCCGAAGTCGGCGCCGCTTCAGCGAAAGGCAAAAACATGAAGCCGACGGTCGTCGCTTACGACGGCATCGCAGTCATAGTGAGCTCTGCGAATCCAGTCACAGCGCTCACCAAGAAACAAGTCGAGCAAATCTTCACCGGTGACGTGCGGGATTGGAGCGCGGTCGGCGGTTCGGGCGGAAAGATCTCGATTTACACCCGCAACACTTCTTCCGGCACCTATTCCGATTTCAAGGAACTGGCGATGAAGAAACGGGATTACGCCGGCGGCTCGCAAAAAATGGCGGGCAACGAGCAGATCGCCGCCGAAGTTGGAAAGAACAAAAACGGCGTCGGTTATGTCGGGATGGCTTACACCAAAGCCGGCGGGATTAAAGTGGTCCCGGTCGACGGCATCGTTCCGTCGACAAAATCGGTCCAGGATCATTCCTACTCGTATTGGCGGCCGACGTTTTATTACACCAACGGTGAGCCGTCGGGGTTGGCGAAACAATTTCTCGATTACACGGTCGGCTCCGCCGGTCAGAAGATCGTTTCTCAAGTTGGATTCGTTCCAATCAAGTAGCCAAGATCGACTCTATCATGAAAAAATTATTCCTCGCACTAGTCGCGCTGAACGTGGCAACGATGGCGGCGCGTGCGGACACGCTCGTGATCAAAGGTTCGGACACACTCGGCGCGAAACTCGTGCCTCAGCTCGCCGAAGAATTTAAAGCGCAACATTCCGGGACCACCTTCAACATCGCAGCCGAAGGATCGACCACCGGCATCGCCGCGATCATCGACGGCACGGCGCAGATCGGAATGGCCAGCCGCCCGACGAAACCCGAAGAAGTCGCCGCCGCCAAAGCCAAAGGCGTCACTTTTAAAGAGACGACCGTGGCTTGGGACGGAATCGCGGTCATTGTGAACTCGGCCAATCCGGTGAAGGCGCTCACCAAAAAGCAGGTCGAGCAAATCTTCACCGGCGATTGGGCCGATTGGAGCGCGGTGGGCGGATCGGGTGGAAAAATTTCCGTTTACACGCGCAACACTTCCTCCGGCACCTATTCGGAATTCAAAGAGTTAGCGATGAAGAAGCGCGATTACGCGCCTGACTCGCAAAAGATGGCCGGCAACGAGCAAATCGCGTCGGAAGTGAGCAAAAATCCGAACGGCGTCGGCTACGTCGGCCTCGCTTACACGAAAGCAAACGGCATCAAAGTAATCGCGATTGACGGCGCGACGCCGTCGAAAGAAAGCGTGCTCGGAAAGAAATATCCCTACGCGCGGCCGACGTTTTATTACACAAACGGCGAGCCGGCTGGCCTCGCGAGAGAGTTTGTCGATTTCACCATTAGTGATGCCGGACAAAAAATTGTCGAGCAAGTTGGCTTTGTTCCAATTCGTTAGGCGCAGAAGGTTAGGTCGAAAGCCCGCCGGAGGGAGCGCACCGGCGGGCTTTCGCTTTTTTGTGACAACAATGTGTCGATCTTAACTCAACCGCGGTTTTCATTTGAAACGCCGCCAAGTTTTGGCGAGCCAGTGCGGCGCGTTCGCACCGCCTGGATTTCCGATGTTCATCTCGGCACGCGCACGAGCAACGCCGAAGCGCTCCTTCAATTCCTCCGCGATTACGAATGCGAGAAACTTTATGTCGTCGGGGATTTGATCGACATTTGGTCGCTCCGCCGCGGACGTTATTGGCCGCAAACGCACAACGACGTCATTCAAAAAATTCTCCGCAAAGCGCGCAAAGGCGTGCCGGTCGTTTACATTCCGGGTAATCACGATGAGTTCGTTTCAACCTTCGGCGGTTCTTACGGAAACATCTCGATCCAAAAGCACGCGATTCACATCACCGCGGATGGCCGGCGCGTTCTGATCATTCACGGGCACGAGCTAGACACCGTTGTTCAAAACGCGAAGTGGCTCGCCTTTGTCGGCGACGTTGGTTACCAGTTTTTGCTCTCGCTCAATCCCGCGATCAATTTCTTCCGGCGACGTTTCGGTCTCGGTTACTGGTCGCTCAGCGCTTACGCGAAGAAGCGCGTGAAAGACGCGGTCAATTTCATCGGTGAATTCGAAAAAGCGATCGTGCGTTATGCCGACCAATTCAAAGTCGATGCCGTCCTTTGCGGACACATTCATAGTTGTGCGATCCATCAGCTCACGGGTGCGACGTATTACAACTGCGGCGATTGGGTCGAAAGCTGCACCGCGATGATCGAGCAGCCGGACGGCGCGATCGAGCTCGTCACTTATCCTGCGTTTCCCGTTCGTTCCAGCGAAAAACCTCCCGCTGACTTGGTGCTCGCATGAAATCCATTCTCACATTGTCGATCTTGGTGACAGCATTTCGCTTGGCGTCCGCGCAATCGGTCGCCACCGAAATCGTCGTCAGCGTTCCGGATCAACAACTCGCCGTGATCGATCGGAGCAAATTAATTTCCAAATATCCGATCTCGACTTCGAAGTTCGGCCTTGGCGATTCGAACGGGAGTTATCGCACACCGTTGGGTGTTTTATTCGTCTCGGCAAAGTTCGGCGATCGCTTGCCGGCCGGCGCAGTGATCAAAAATCGCGTGCCGACCGGCGAGGTCGTCAATCCGAACGCGCCCGGGCGCGATGCAATCGTCTCCCGGGTCATTTGGTTGCGCGGGATGGAACAACAAAACCGCGCCGCGCGGGATCGTTGCATTTACATTCACGGCACGGCAGAAGAACGGTTAATTGGCCGACCGGTCAGTTTCGGCTGCATTCGAATGCGGTCACGCGACGTGATTTCGCTTTACGACCTCGCGCACATCGGGATGCACGTCACAATCACGCAACGCAAGATCGACAACTTCATTCCAAAGCCCAGTGACGATCAACCAAGTTTGCTGGCGCGCACAGATTAAATGAAAAAGAAAGTGCTCTTCATTTGCGTGCACAACAGCGCGCGCAGCCAGATGGCGGCTGCGTTGCTGAACAAACGTTGCGGTGATTTCTTCGAAGCGGAAAGCGCCGGCCTCGAACCGGGTAAATTGAATCCGCTCGCCGTCGAAGTGCTGCACGAGATCGGTATCGACATTTCGAAAAATGAAACGCGCGGCGTGTTCGATGTTTTCAAATCAGGTACGCTGTTCGCTTACGTGATTACGGTCTGTCACGAATCGGAAGCGTCCGGTTGTCCGATCTTTCCCGGCGTGACCACGCGGCTGCAGTGGTCGTTCCCTGATCCGTCGAAGTTCACCGGCTCACAGGACGACAAAATGCAGGAGACGCGAAGAGTTTTGGACAAGATCGACACTGAGGTCCGTCGGTTTTGCGCTGAGCATCGCGAAGCGTAACCGGATCGTCACCGCATTTTGACAATTCGTAACCTGACCGCGCACCCGCGGCAGTTACGGTTGATCATGCGCGTAATCAAAATTCAACGAACCATTAGCGGGAAACAAAGCGAACGGCGATCAATCCGCCAATTCGCTCACGATTTTTTCGCGAAGGAAAATCACTTGGAGTTTGCAATTGAAGCGCTCGTCTTCGGCGCGCTGCTGGCGATCTCGGCCTGGCCAATCGTCTCCGCAGCAGGAGCGATCAATCAAATTCTCTAAATCTAATTTGCCGAGCCGATGAAAATCAGGGCCACGATCGCGCTTGTTGCCGCGAGCAAGGCGCCGATTAGCATGACTGCGCGAAAGCCGGAGCCGAATCTTGGTTTTGCCTAATATCGATGGCTGCGAGCTTGGTTGATTGCGCGCGGACCGACTCGCTCACCGCCGGCGCGATCTTCGACTCGCGCAGGTGTCGATCCAGGTGGCTGCTGAAAACATCGAGCATTACGATTCCGAGAACGGCAATTGCGAGCAGTCCCGCAGTACGCGAGATCGCGTTGTTCACGCCCGAGGCGAATCCGGCGTGATTTTGTGGGACGGAACTCATCACCGTCGTGGTCAGCGGCGCGACACTGATCGCCATTCCCAAACCAAGAACAGCCATCGGCGGAAAGAAATTCGTCCAGTAAGCGCCGCCAACGCCAGGCAGCATGAAAAGCACATAACCGATCGCCACAACAGTGGGACCAAGAGCGAGTGGCAATTTCGGACCGTAGCGGGTGACGAGTCCGCCCGACCAGCGCGAGAGCAAAGACATTATTATTATGAATGGCAGGATCGCCGCGCCGGCCGCGGTCGGCGAGTAATGCTGAACTTGAATCAAATTCAGCGGCAAAAAGAAAAACGTTCCGCTTAAAGCCGCGTAGAGCAAAAAGGTCAGCAGGTTCGTTCCGGCAAATGTTCGCGAACGAAACAGGTTGAGCGGCAACATCGGATGCGAGCTCCGCGCCTCGACGAAAAGAAAAACGATGACCAGCGCCGCGCCGGCAATCAAAGCGCTCATGACCATGCGATCTCCGGTTCCAAAGCGCGATGATTCGATTAATCCGTAAACGAGAGCGCCCAGTCCGAGAACGGCGAGAATTGCGCCGAGCCAATCGATTCGATCGCGGTCCCGCTCCGCAGTTTCCAGAACGTAGCGAAACGAAATGATGATGACGACGAGCGCGATCGGAAGATTGATGAAAAACACCGCGCGCCACGAAACATGTTCGATGAGCCAGCCACCAAGCACGGGGCCGATTCCCGCCGTGATCGCGCTGAATGCGGACCAGGTACCGATCGCGCGCCCGCGTTCGTCTTCGGAAAACGAATTACTGATGATCGCGAGGCTTCCCGGCACGAGGAGCGCGGCGCCAAGTCCCTGAAACGCGCGCGCGGTAATCAATGCGAAAATCGTCGGCGCCAATCCGCACGCCGCCGAGGAGATCGCGAAAATGACAAGGCCGATCAAAAAAATGCGGCGCCGGCCGTAATGATCGCCTAACGAACCGCCGACGAGAAGAAACGCGGAGAGCAAAAGCGAGTAGGCTTCGATGACCCATTGCACATCGATGGCGGTGGCGTTGAGATTCGATTGCAGCGCGGGCAACGCGACGTTGACGACCGTGCCGTCGATGAACGCCATGCTCGACGCGAGAATCGTTGCCGCCAGAATCCAGCGGCCGCTCGCCTTGGTGCATGTCGATCCTGTCGCGCCGGCGCGAATGATATTTTCGCCGCACGGCTCACTGAAGATCGCCGACATGCTTCAATATTCGCAGAACGCGTCGTCGGAATAGCAATACAACCAGTGCTCGGCCGGCTGCGCGGACGCGATTACGGGATGTCCGCTTTCGCGTGCATGCTTCGTCGCGTGACGATTTGGCGAACTATCGCAACACAATGTCGCGCCGCATTGCTGGCACGTGCGCAAATGAACCCACTGCGCGCCGATCTTCACGCACTCGGCGCACTCACGAACTTCCGGCTGTTTCACCGGATCGACAGCGTTGAGATGAGTACAACCGCGATCAGGCATAATTATTTTCGGTTGTTCCTTGAAGCCAGACGAAGTTGAACGCCGGCCACGGCCATTCCGCCTTCGCCCACCGCCGCGGCGCAACGCTTCACCGATCCGGCCCGAACATCGCCGGCTGCAAAAATCCCGGGAGCGCTCGTTTCCAACGGCGTCGGCTGATGTTTGCTCGCGCGCCAAAGAAGTGAATCCGTTACCGCGGTTCCAGTTTTGATGAAGCCTTTATCGTCGCGCTCGATTTCTTTCGGCAGCCATTCCGTGCAAGGCAGCGCGCCAGTCATTGAAAAGACGGCCGGCGTTTTGATCTCGCGTCGTTCACCGGACCGTGTGTCTTCGATTTCAACGCCCTCGAGTTTGTGTTCGCCAAACATTCGCCGGATTTCGCTGCGATAGAGGATCTCAATGTTTTTCCGCGCTTCAACGCGACGCGCCAAATAATCCGACATGCGTTTGCGGATATCGTCGCTCCGAACAACGAGCAACACTTTCTTGGCGCCATCGGAGAGGAACATTGCGGCCTGGCCAGCAGAGTTACCGCTGCCGACGACGATCACGGTTTCGTTGCGACAAATCTGACCTTCAAGCGCGGTCGCCGCATAATAAACTCCGACGCCTTCGAACTTTTCCCGGTTCTCGGCCTCGAGCCGCCGGTAATTCGCGCCGCTCGCAATCAGAACAGTTTTTGCGCGCAGAGTTGCCGGGCAACC
>QHOZ01000048.1:0-2335 GCA_003219495.1 Verrucomicrobiota bacterium
GTTATCGACCACGACGCGGCGTCCGTAGAATGCGCTTAACTCATCACCGACCGTGCGCGCAAAAAAATCACTGGCGGTTCCAGGCGACGATGCAACGATGATGCGGATGGGCCGGATTGGATAGTCCGCCAGCGCGGGCGATTGTGCGGCCCCTGGATTCGCGGCGGCGACCGCGGCCGACGCACATATCGCACTGAGCGAAAAGACGTACGAAATTAAACGCAACAACCGGGATGCAACCATGGCAACGGTGTCTCGCCTTAACCCGATAATGTGACTGCAGGGCGTAGAACCTGAGCACGATAACCCTCGAAGCGGCGTGCATCAAGTCCGAACGGCGCCGAAACCCCTTTCCTTCGCGTCCCTGGCCGTGTCAGCCCTTGGACGAGGAAGCAGCGTTCGCTTGAACGAAGTCTGCGAAGCCGCGCATGAAGTTTCGCAGCTGCGTCTGCATTGCGTCATCTGCCATATCGCCGGACTGATCGAACACTTTGCTCGCGCGCGACACCAGTAAGCGGCCGCCAAACCACGGCCGCGTGCCAAGCGTGCGCAGTACCGGGAGCCATGCGTTCTGAGCCAATATAGTTCCAAAACCGCCGGGTGACGCACCGATCACAGCGACCGGCCGATTGCCGAACACTTTCGGGATGTCGGACGAAGGACGCGAAAGCCAGTCGATGGCATTCTTGAACACACCGGGAATTCCGTTATTGTATTCAGGTGTTACCAGCAGCAAGCCGTCGCACGCAACAACCTGCGCTTTCAGCTTTTGCACGCTTTCCGGCAATCCGCTCGCACTCTCAAGGTCGCCGTCGTAGAGTGGAATGCCGCGTATGGAGCCGATTTCCAGGCTCGAACCATCAGGTATCGCCTTCGCAGCGCTCGCGAGCAACCGCGTGTTGAATGAACCGGCGCGCAGGCTGCCGGAGATGCCAAGAATTTTTGTCATGGGAGAGATCCGTTAGTGGCGTGTTAAGTCGCGATGTTTGACTGCGTCGTTTAGCGCGCGCTCTGTCACGGAGCAAGTCCGTCGTAGAATCATCGCCACGATTTCCCGGCTTAGTAATGAGAAAACTCGCATTCACGATCGTGGTTATGTCGTTGAGCTGCAGCGCCGCCAGTGAGTGGGTGGTGGTTGATGACAACGAGGAATACATCGCATATGCCGATCGCGCCACCATTCTGGTCGACCTCAAGACGCCTCGCTCGTCGCCGAACGGCAATCCGCATTCATCGTCTCGTGCAGACAGTGAATTCGACTGCGAAAACCCGCGCATGCGAACGATTGCATTTTCGTTATTTTCCGGCGGGATGGGCAACGGCGATCTCGTCGAAACCATTACCCGATCCGCCAGCTGGCTGACGGTGACACCCGGAACATTGCTAGCCATGCTGCGCGAATTCGCGTGTGGTTAGGTACCGTTCAACAGCCGTCACACCGAAAAGCGAGCGGGCGATATGGCTATTCGCGACACGGAATTCCATCATGCCGGGCGATGAAGTGAAGCACCTCCTGCGCGCACATCGCGGGCGCGACGATCTGCAGGCTATGCGCATTCAGGGGAATGCGCATCATCGTCAGATTGCGTATCTTCTCGCGCAACAGATCGGTGTGCTCGTCTTTGGTAATCACGCCCGCCGCTGGGTAAATGCCAAGAACCGGGGCGGAAATTTTCGGCAGATAGGGCGCGGCGTCGACTGTTGACACAAAACGGTACATTGCAATCAGCACTTCCGCGTCGGACTTCCCCATTTCGTCTCTAGCCAGCCGCGCGAACCCATCTTGCGCAGCGCCGTGACGCGATCCGGGTGTCCGGCGAGCGCACTCACTTTATCCTCCTCGCTCATCGCCACCGGAGAAGAAATGATACTCAGCGTGCGCACGCGTTGCGGAAATTCGGCAGCAAACGCCATTCCCAGTGTACCCGCCGAAGATTCACCACAGTAGTGGGCCGAGTCAACGCCGAGATGATCGAGCAAATCGGTGAAGTCCTTCAAGTACGCTTTGAGGCTTATGCCGCTATTCAGATCGAAGTCGCGGCTTGATCTGCCGAGCCCGCGCAGGTCGAGCCGAACGACCCGATAGAACCGGCTGAGATACGGCACCCATGCGCGCCAGAACACCGACGAGCGCGCGTAGCCGTGCTGCAGCATGATGCACGGGGCGGATTGTTGCCAGGCGTCAGTGAAATCGTCGAGCTCGTAATAAAGATCCGGCTCGCCGGGTCTAGTAAGAAGAGGCAAAAGTTAGTCCCGCGAAAGTAGTGGCAGAGTGAATTGATGCTGTGAACCGGTGGGCCGGCCTGGCAACCGGCCCGCACGCCATTGTAACCTG
>QHOZ01000048.1:2377-4904 GCA_003219495.1 Verrucomicrobiota bacterium
GGTGCATTACCCTTTTATTTGCGTTGGCCTGCGCGCCGTGCGCTGCGCAAACATTTCCTGCGAAGCCGGTGCGCGTCATCGTGCCTACCTCACCGGGCGGACTCATCGACATCGTTACCCGGCTCGTCGCTCAAAAGATGAGCGAGCAAATGGGCCAGGTTGCAGTTGTCGAAAATCGATCCGGCGCATCGACCAACATCGGAACGGAAGCCGTTGCGCGCGCGCCCGCTGACGGCTATACGATCTTATGCACGACGCTGACGCTGGTGGTAAATCCGTCAATGTTTTCAACCCTGCCGTTCAACGCCGAGAAAGACTTCGCGCCGGTTTCTCTTCTGGCCGCCGCGCCATATGTCATCCTCGTGCATCCGAGCGTGCCGGCGGTTTCAATCAAGGAGCTTATTGCGCTTGCGAAAGCCCGTCCGGGGAAGCTCAACTACGCGTCCGGCGGCAATGGCACGAATTTTCACGTTGCCGCAGAGCTTTTCAAGCACCAAACCGGTACCCAGATCGCACACGTGCCTTACAAAGGCGGCGGTCCGGCGCTCGCATCCGTGTTGGGCGGAGAAACGGATATCACCATCGCATCGCTCGGCGCGGCGTTACCACACGTTAATTCCGGGCGTGTGCGGGTACTCGCCATCACGAGCGCGGAGCGCTCTTCACTGATGCCGCACATACCGACCGTTGCGGAATCCGGTGTGCGCGACTACGTATTTACGAGCTGGGTCGGCGCACTTGTGCCGGCTGCCACGCCGCCCGCAATCGTTGCGACGCTTAACAGCATCGTTGTGAAGGCGGTGCGCTCACCCGAAGTCGCGAATCGGCTGGTGTCCGATGGCACGCAGATCATCGGCAGTTCGCCGGAGCAGGTTGCGGCGGTAATCAGGAGCGAGATTCCACGCTGGGCGAAAGTCGTGAAAGCGGGAAATAGCCAGCCGCTTTAACAACGTTAGTGGCCGCACTGAGCTGCGTATCAGGAGGAACGCAATTCAGGTATGACCCATAGCGGCGGCTCACCGCGAGCCACACGCTCGATATTGGCAAAGCTGTGGCCAAAGCGCTTCGGCCAGCTCTCCCAGGTTGGACCCGCAGCATGCGGGGACAACACAACGTTCTGCAGGGTGAACAACGGATTCTGAGGATCCGGCGGTTCCTGATCAAACGTATCTAGTCCGGCCGCGAAGATCCGCTCTTCGCGAAGCGCCTTGTACAACGCCGCCTCATCGATAAGCTCTCCGCGTGCGGTGTTAATCAGGATCGCATCACGCCTCATCAAGGCAAGCGTTCGCTCGCAGATCATGTGGTGGCTCGATTCGTTGGCTGGCGCGTGCAGCGTTACAACATCGGACCTGCGGAACAACTCGTCACGCTCGCAATACGTCATGCGCAGTTTTGCGGCGTCTTCGGCCGAGAGCCGGACCGGATCGTAATAGAGCAGTTCCACTTCGAATCCACTCAGCCGACGCGCGATCGTTTTTCCGATCATGCCGGCGCCGATAATACCAACCGTCTTCCCGGCGAGTTCATGTTCCTGCTCTTCGCCGAGCTTGCTTGAATGATTGCGTGCTCGGACACCGCATATGAATTGGCGCCACCGTTATTGGCGAGGGGTATCCCGCTTTTACGCAAGAGACCGATATCGATGCCGTCATAGCCGGCGCTCAGCAACTGGATGAGCTTTACCTTGCGCAGATGCGGGTAATCATCGGCCTTGAGCGGCTGCGCGCGCGCGAAGCCCATCAGAAAGTCAGCGTCTTTGAGTTGGTCGACACGGCGCTCGGGTTCTTTGGCCAGAATCTCGACCGAAAAGCCCGCCGGCACGAGCGCCTCTCCAATTGCCCATGCCTTCGCTGATATGGCCGGAGAAAATACAATTTTCATTCGATGACCTTTCTGACGACGGCTGTTCCAATCCGTCGTTCGCTACCTTTGCGGTGTGATCCACGAATAACTTGCGCTAGTCGAAGATAAGACCCTGGCGAATCTGCGTTTATATCTATCTCACACCGCACGCCACCGCGGCATGAGGCGAAGCGCATTGCCGCGGTCAATCGCTTCGAGTTCGGCGGCGCTAAAGCCATAACTCGTCAGCCCGACCACTGCCTCCGAACCCGGCCGATACGGAAAATCGGTACCGAACATGACTTGCGAAACGGGCGCCAGCTTCAGTAACGCCGCGAGCGCGCCGGCGTGATTCGCCTGCGCCGTGTCGTAATAAAATTTCCTCACTTCGTGCGCAACGCCGTTGGGAAGCACTTTCTGACGATCTTTCAGTGCCGCTTCCTGCCGCGTATACCGGCTATATAGAAATGGCATCGTGCCGCCGCCGTGCGAGTGGATCCACTGGATATCGGGGAACCGCGCGGCCGCGCCGCTGAAGAGCAGCGTCGCAATCATGCGCGACGTATCGGTTGCATACTCGATCGCCGAATTCTGGATGTACTGCGCAACCGGATTGCGGCAGCAGTCGACCGACAACGGATGGTTGTAGACAACAGCCTTGCGCCGGTTGAGCTCTTCCCAT
>QHOZ01000047.1:0-1110 GCA_003219495.1 Verrucomicrobiota bacterium
AACGTCGTAAGCAATCGTGGGAATTCCAGCGGCCAACTGTTCGATCACAGAAAGACCGAATCCCTCGATATAACTCGGGAAAAGTCCGACCGCGCAGTTAGCGATTAAATTCGGAAGTTCTCGCGGGTGGTAGGTTGTGACGCAACGAATCGATTCATGAGGCGAAAGCTGGAGATCCCGCAAAACCGTTTGTTCGTCGGCCATCGTTCCGAGAAACGCGAACCGCGCGTCGGGCACCACATTTAAAATCGAGCGAACGATCTTTCCCCAATCGCGCGATCCTTTGCGCACTCCCCACATTCCGAGAAAACAAATTTCCTTTCGCGCCAGTCGCTCGCGCGAAGATTTCGCTGCAGAGGCGAGAGCAGCCCGCTCAGAATCATTCAACCCGTTTGGGAGAACAATCGTCGATTTGCCGACGCGATGTCGTTCGAGCAATTGCCTTTCGTCCTGGTTGAGAAGGTTTAGCAAATCGCAAGAGATAAGGGCGCGACCAGCGTTTCGCCACCAATGAATTTTCCACGCGGTTGGTCGGGCCAGCGTTTGCGACTCATGCGAATGAATTCGTCGTAGGCCAGATACAAACCAATCGAGCGGGCCACCAACAGTCCCCGAAAGCGCATGGATTTTTTTGGAAACGGAAGCGCTCCAATTACACAATCAATTACATCAAAGCGATCCGCATGATCGCGAACAAAGCGCGCGGCACGGTAGGGGAAAATCGCCTGGCGCCAGGCGGACAACGCGCGCGAAGTGGTCGCCTTCGGAAATGCGTCACCTAAAGAGAACCTGTCGATTCTGTGACCTGCTTTTTCCCATTGCTCGGACAGTTCGAACCAAACTCGGGCCCCCCCGAGGCGAGGATCCCACGGGAAATTGACGATGCCGAGAATGCGAAGCGATTTGCCCACGGGATTTATTTTAAAAGCGACGCGCCAACGGAGTCCAAAATTTGTGGCGAATCGGGTTCACGTAATGCCGCATGGCAATCGCTGGGCCGCAATGCCGGTCCCGATAGATGAATTCATCGTCCGCCTTGAGAACGAACTTCGCCGGGTCGAACGCGACAGCGCCATTTGCGTGTAAACATAAATGCGTCGCGGTTTGGGT
>QHOZ01000047.1:1133-12246 GCA_003219495.1 Verrucomicrobiota bacterium
AATCGACCAATCGAGTTTCCGGAACAACAACAGGAAACCCATGTTGACCGGATTCTCTTTTTCAATCGCACCCTGAACGAGACGCTCGTCGGCAGAAAACTGGTGATCGGCGAGATAAAATGCCGAAACGGATTCTGTCTCGGCGAGATTCGCGAGTTCATGAGCTCGCGGGAAAAAAAGAATGTCGGAATCAGTGTAGAGCGCCGGTCCGTTTTCCGGCAGCGACATGATGAGAGCCAACTGCTTTCCGGTAAAATGTTGCGTGAGAAAGGTCTGCACTTTCTCCGGCAAGCCGTCCGGCAATGGGAGAGGTTCGGTTCGAACGCGCACGCAATTGTCGATCTTTTCGAGCAACTCAATACTCTTGCGTGTGTGCGAACCGTCGGAAACAACGGTAAATCGCTTTGGGCGGCCGGCGTGGATCAAAAATGATCGAATTGAGGCGACTTGTTCGGGCAGCGTGTTTTCGCCCGAATACGCAAAAACCTCGAATGGCATTTCACGCTCGACTTTAATTCGCTTCCGAACAATCACCGGCAGGGCTGCGCGATAGATTGAGCGCGTAATGCGTCCTTCGAGCCGCGCCGAATGATAAGGGACGTTCATGCGGTCGCCGGAACGAAATTGCGGAAGCCGCGGTAAGTGAGCACGAGATTGAGCAGCAAACTGGGCACTGCGGAGATCAGATTGAACGTCAACACGCCCGCGACGCTGGAAAAATCAGTAAATGGAATAAGCGCGATCTGAGTGGCAAGCGTAAGCGGAATATAAAGCCACGATCCATTGATCCAGCTCTTGGACGCATTTAGTAGCCAAAGTGTTCCGGCAAGCGCGGTGATCACGGAAACGCCGACCATCAGAACAAGCTCGCGATGCAAATGCGCGTAACGATTGCCGAGAACGAAAAGAAGCTGTTCCGGGAAGAATCGAGCAGCCGCGAGCACGATTGCGCTGAAAAGAAGAACGCCGCCGGCGATGAGCAGGTAAAGATAACGCAATTTCGTTTTGCTCTGACAGCGCGCGAACGCGGGAACGAAAACGTTCGTGAGCATGTTCATGAGGACGGTAAAGATCATTGCCAAGCGGCCGAGCGCGCCGACCTCGGCGACCGAGCTGGCCTGATGCGCGAAAAAGCTGATCAGAAAAACCGTGATTTGTCCCTGGAAGCAATAAAACAACGCATTCGCGGCGAGCTTTTTGATTAAGCCGGTAATTTCCTGTCGATCTTGCGGATTATCATTCGCGTTAAGATCGACAGTTTTCGCGGCATAAGCACGCAGCAGAAAATACTGGAGAAGAAAAGTGGCGCTGCCGATCGCGACGGCGAGACCCGCGGTGGCAAAGATAAAGATCAGACCCGCGACGAGCAGGAGACGGACGATCGCGCAGGTGAAGTCGATCTTTTGGATGCGCGTGATGTCGGAATGCAAACGTGGGACGACGCTGAAGATGTCGATGGAGAGTTGCATCGCGAAACCGACAAGGACGAAAGTGGTCAGCAACAGCGTGTAAAGCGGCGATGCGCCGTTCTTGGCGAGCATCGTGTATAAGATTGGCGTGACGATAAGAATCGAGACGAGCGCCAGTTTGCGACGAAGGCCGAGGGCAGTCTTTATCAGTTGACCGAAACGACGCCGATCTTGCCAAACGCGCCCGCCGATCGAAATCAATCCCGTACTAATCCCGATGTCAGCGAGCAACATCAGCGTGGCCTGCATCGCGTTCGCGATCGTAAAGAACGCGTACTCGCGTTGCGGCAGCCAGCGGACGAGAAGAATCCCGCTTGAGAACGCGACGAGTTGGACGACCGCTTGAACCGCCGCGTAGTTGCCGATGCGGCGAGCGTGATCGAAGGCGCGTCTGAAAATCGGCGTCGAAGCTTCGTCCAAAACTGGCGTAGAGGCCGGGACGAAGAAACTCATTGGCAAGTCACGTGTGAAACAGTGCCATCAAAGAGCCAAGCGGCAATCTGCAACTGGTCGCGCGAGAACCAATCGACGATGTCGATCTTAAATCTGCGTCTCGATCGGCCGTGGACGTTGGCGACGGACTGGCGGAGCAACTGGTTGCGCGTCGGTTTCGGGCACGCTCGGCGTCGAATAGTACTCTGAGTATTGGTAGTAATAATACTCGGGCAAAGAAGTATCGACGAAGTTGAGGATGACGCCTGGAACATTGACCTGGCGACTGTAGAGCAGCTCCAGCGCCTTTTTGGTCAAGCGCGCGGATGTATAGGCTAATCTGACAACGAAAAGGGTCGCATCAATTTTTGGTGCGAGACTAGTCGTATCGTCCGCCGCCAGAACGGGCGAGCTGTCGATAATCACGTAATCGTAATGCTGGTAAATCTCGCGCAGAAGCACGTCGGTTGTTTCATGCAACAGACGTTCGCTCGGTTGGCCGAGCGTTTTGCCGCGCGGCAAAACGAACAATGTTTCGTAAGCGGTGGGAACGACGACTTCACGCCAGTTCACTTCGCCTTTCAATACTTCAGAGAAACCAATCTTGGAATCGATTCCAAATGCCTCGCGAATCGCGCCGCGTCGAAGATCGCAATCGATCAACAATACTTTAGCGCCGGAGAGCGCCATCGTGATGGCGAGATTGGAGGAAACGGTGGATTTCCCTTCGCTCGGCACTGCGCTGGTGATCAAAAAGCTCTTCGGGCGCGGGCCCTCGTAAGGCATGAAGAAAATCGAAGAGCGAATGTTGCGATACGATTCGGCAAAAACATGGCGCTGGTCGTCCGGTTGAAGCAACTCGACGCGGCCTTTCGCTTTCTCTTTCGGAATTTGCCCGAGAACGTTTTCGGAGAAGTGATGTTGAAATTCGCTGAACGAAGCCATGCGATCATCGATGCGGTCGAGCAAGATAAGAATGCCCAAGCCGAGCAGCGCGCCGGCACCGAAGCCGATGAGCAAGCTCTTAATCAAGCCGGGGCGAACGGAGACCGGCGTGGTCGCCATTTCCATGATCGAGACCTGATCTTCGCCGCCGACGACCTGCGAGACGTCTATCTCTTTAAGGTTATTCGTTAGGCGGTCGTAAAGTTGTTTGAGCCGATCGGATTTTCCCTTGATTCGGTTGAACTGAGCGAGGCGCTGGCTGAGGTCGAGCGCTTTTGCTTCCCATTCCTTAATGTTGCCCTGCAAATTCTCCATCTGCTTGCCGATCGATTCGCGACGGGTCTTTAATCTTTCGAGGGTGTCGGCGCGGAAAAGCTCGATGAGTTTGTCCTGTTTCGCGACCTCGTCATTGAGCTTCAGAATTTTGGGGTGGTTCGGACGAAGATCCTTCGCCAACGTGTCGCGCTCGGCCTTCAACATTTGCGCCTGCTGCTTCGCCTTTAGATAATCCGCCTCCGGCCCAACATCCGCGAAAGGCAATCCCTGATTGTCGCTGGCTTGCCCGGAAGAGCTGTCGAGCTTGGTTTGGGCGCGGTCGAGATTTTGATCGAGATCGAGCAGGTTAAGCAGGGCGTATTCAGTTTTGAGCTGCGCGTACTGCTGATTCAGCTTAACGAGGTAGGCCGCGGCGCTGGTGCTGTCTTCCTGAATGAAACCGATGTTGTTTTGCTTCTGGAACTCGAGCATTTCGTCTTCGCTGTTACGCAAATCCTTTTCGACCTGAATCAGCTGCTCGGTAATGCCGGTGGTGATTTCATGTCCGCGGTCCTCACGCATCCCGCGTTTGAAATCGAGATACTTCTGCATGGCGGCATTGAGATAAGCCTGAGTGTACTCGGGCGAGCTGCCGACGGCGGAAAGATCGAAAATGGATGTGCGCGGCTTTTGCATCACGAAAATCTCGACCGGCACGGGTTGCAGCTCGGGATGCGATGAGCGGACGAGCGCTTCGGCGCTGTGCTTCACTTCCGCGCTCTGCATCAACTGAATTTGCGTCCCGTAGAAATTGACGGCGTCCTCACTGTAAACGGCGCCTTGCGCAATATTTAATTTGCCGGCCAGCATCATTTTGCTGGTGGACTGATACTGTGGCGGCGTTTGATAAATGAGAAACGCCTCGACGAACAAGCCGAGGCAGATTGTCAGAACCGGGATCCACCACCTGCGCAAGAGAAGCGATTTGTAACGGTGCAGGCGCGTAATGAACGCGGCGGACCAGGAAGTGGAAAGGTTTTGAAGGCGAGTTGCGGCGACTTGCATGATTACATGTTGATCAAGCGCTGCGGCACATAGATCTGATCATCCGGCGAAAGCTGCATGTCTTCGTCCGTTTTTCCTTCCTCGATCACACGCTTAAGATCGACCGTGGATTCCTGACCCGTTTTGCGAGTGAGTTTCACTTTGCGTTTGTTTGCGAAATCGCCAAAACCTCCGGCTCGAATAATTGCCTTACTCACGGTGTAACTTTCATCGGGAGGAATTTCCTGCGGACCTTGTTGCTTCACTGCTCCGTAAACGTAAATCCTGCCCTTTGATTTTTCACTAACCCGGTCGACCGCGAGAATGACTGTGGCATGATAATAATACTCTTTTTCGAGCAACGATTTGATCGTGTAAGCAAGTTCCTTGCACGACTTCCCGCGCGCTGGAACAAGGCCGACGTAAGGGACTTCCAATTCTCCGTTGTCATTAACGCGCAAACGCTGCGATTCGTTGTCGCGATCTTCGACTACGCGAAAGCTGACAGAATCGTTCGAGCCAAGCTTCTTTTTATCGTCGAGAACCGACATCGAGTTTGTCCGCATGACAGTCGCGGTGGCGGTAGATGGAAGATCCGGCGATGCGGGCTTCGGCGTGGAGGGCGGCGGACTCGCCGGGTCCTCGGCAAACGCCAAGCGTACAGACAAGACGCAAATAGCTGCAAAAGATGCAGGCAGACTGACTCTCATGTTGACCCCCAATTTACCCCGTTTGTGTTTTTTAGAAACTTAGAAACTATATGTGCCGTCCAGCGATATGCGATTCTGGTTGTAATCACGCAGGTACACGTTGGAATCTTTGCTCGTGCCCTGATAGCGGAGTCCAAGGGTGACGTGGGGTGTCAGTTGATACCCAAGGGTGATAGCTCCGCCAATACGCTGAAAGTGTTCGCCCTCTCGTTGGCCACTGAGGACGGTGAAAAGTGTTGCGTTTAATGGTCCACCGGATTCCTCTGCGTCTTCGAAGAAGAATTCGGTGGAGAGCAGCACGTTGCGGATCAGATTCCAGGTCAACGTGTGCCGAACGTAATTTAAAGTGATGTAGTTCGACTGAATCCCGAGCTGATTCTCATGACCGGCGCTCAGGGTTTGGCTGAGTTGCGCATTAATGCGGTGCGCGATCAATCCATTCACATAGTAATCTTCCAAGTGTGCATGGTCCGGAGTGGGAAGAACCAACAGCCCCAAAAACGTCGGAACCGGGAATAGGACGAAATTATTATCGAAATCCATCCATTGATATCCGCCCGCGGCGCGCACTTTGAGATTGCTCGTCAGTGCTATCTCGACAAATCCGCCAACGCTGTATTCCTCGTTGTTATTGAGCACACCGTTGAAATTGTCGTTATTGTCATAACGCGTGAACACGGCATTGCCTTCCGCGCCGACGGTGATCGTCGGGTTCACGATGAACGCGCCCGAGCCGTAAACGATTTCCGAACTGTGATTGATGTAATCGAAGTCGTCGTTCGTTGCGATGTAGTTGTAGTGATCGTAACCGACTTGAAGCAGAACTTTGTTCAGATCCCATAACGCCGATAGACCGGCGGTGTTCTCAAACCGGCCGTAGTCCGAAACGTTGCTCAATGCGCCGACCTGAATCGGATCCTGCTGCAATTGGAAGCGATCGTGGAGGTTGATTCGGAAATCGCCGACGAAAATGTCGAAAGCCAACTGTGACTTTGGCGCAATCAGGACGCTGTCGGTATTGGCGTCCGAATGATCGAGGTAGAAGGAGTAACCGATGCCAAGATCAAAACGCAGCGTGTTCAGCTGCGTAACCGGCCAGATCATATCGAGCGTGAGGCTCGGCGTGATGATGAAATCATCCTCTTCGTTTACTTCAGCGTAATTAATATTGTCGTTGTACTCGGCACCAACGGTCGCTCCGACGCGGACCCGCATCGGACCGAGCAAAAGATTGTAAGGAATTCGGGAGACATCTTCTTGTCGCGCCTCGGAAGCTTCCTGACCTGCCAAGGAGGGACGAATTGCATCTTGCGCGTAAACCCCCGCGGCCGCGAGGATCGACATCAGAAACGACAACGCAACTGATTTACAAAAGTGATCACGAGATGGAGAAACAAAACGACGAATCATAGGCAAATGATCAGGTTAAGGTGTTAAGCAGTTGTGGTACCATCAAAATTCTCAACCGAGTTCGCCCTTTCACTGAATTGCGTCACCGGCCCGAGACATAGTTCCTTATCTCAATTTGGGGCACTGTTTTACGGGAAAGCCCCCTCCCTAGGCAAGCGAAATCGCAGAAACCCGTCGGCTGAGCCCAAAAGGCACCTTTCGCTGACTAATAGAGAGTCGTCCTAGCGCCGACACCCAAAACACCCGGCTCTAGTTGGCCCAATCTAAGCTGTTAAAGGCAACATGGATCGCGGCTGGGAAGCAATTAACCCTCTTGCCGTCAAGCTCTTCGGCGTTGCCTTGAGTCTGCCGGTGATCGCTTTTGTCGCCGGGCAATATTCGTGCAGTGCCGCCATGGACGAACAAAAATCTCCGCAAATCGAATATATCGCGCCCAACGGACAATTAGCCGCCCTTAGCGCGACGACGGCCCCTGAGAAATCGAAGTCGAGCGCCGCGTTTATTGATCATAACACGATCAGTTGCGCGCTACATGAAGGCGAAACCACTTTTATCATTGAACTCCCGAAAGATTCCTCCTCGGATCGTTTCACGTTCCTGAATGAGAACGCGGCGGCTTGTGGTGAACTGCGCATCGCCGTTTCAGACGCAGCGTTGCCGGCCGACAGTCCGAAATGGACCGAAGTGGATGGAATCGTTCCATTCGCGCACAAACGTCTTTTTAAATTGTCGATCTTGGGCGTGGAGACAAAATTCGTTAGGCTTTCTTTCAAAGTCGAGGGCCACGCGCAAAAATCCGCCGCGATTTCAGATCCGTTTCGCAGCTCGTTTCTCGCCGCCGGAATTGATTCGAGATTTCCCGGACTGCATCGCGATTTCGATCTGCACCTCATCACGTCGGTCGGCGCGCTTTGGACAAAATCCAAGTAGCTAATGTCTCGCGCGGGAGCGCTTCAAAAATGTTCCGCGAACATGCGCGAACAAAAAACTTAGAGGCATGGAACTAGCTTTTACAATCGCATCTTTGTTTGGGTTGACGCATGCGCTTCGAAGAAGGGGAACAGACTACAACAACGCCGCATTCATCGCCTTCGTTCGATGCGTTCGTCGCACTGCAATTGCCACAAATCTCCGATGGAAATGAAAACGCTCGCATCCTCTCTGAAAATAATCCGCCGGCGCACGATAACTATCTTGCGCTTGTTACCCGGGCTACAAACGATGCAGTTCGGGATTGGAATGTAAAAAGCGGGACGCTCTGCTGGCCGCAAGGTCTTCAATCCCTGCTCGGCTACGACAATGCGTCAGCCGAATCCGGCAAAATCTCCTTCTGGGTCAAAAATCTTTACCCGGGCGACCGCAGCCGCATTGCCGCTTCAATTCACGAAGCTCTAAACAGCTCGGCGGATCATTGGAGCGGCGAATATCGTTTTCGCTGCGCCAGCGGCAACCACATCAACGTTCTAGAACGCGCACTCATTTTGCGCGACGAAAATGGAAATGCCGAGCGTGTCATTGGCTGCTTGATGGATGTCACCGCGCGCAAGCAATTGCACGATCAACTTTGCCGCTCGCAAAAGATGGAAGCCTTCGGCCAACTCGCGGGCGGCGTCGCGCACGACTTTAACAACTTTCTCACGACAATTCTCGGCTACAGCGATTTGTTGCTGGGCGAACGGCTGATCAAGGGCGCGCTCGCCGAGCACATCACGGAAATTCGCGCCGCCGCCGGCCGTGCATCCGGTTTGACGCAGCAACTTCTCGCGTTCAGTCGGCGCCAGCCGCTGGAGCCGGTTATCGTCGAAGTCAATTCGATCATCACGAATCTCGAACGTTCGCTTCTGCGCTTGATCGGTGAAAACATTTCCGTCGTTTGCAATCTTCATCACGAAAAAGACGGCGCGCATATCAAGGCCGATCCCACCCAGGTTACCCAAATTATCCTGAACCTCGCTGTAAACGCCCGCGACGCGATGGCGAAAGGCGGTCAGCTCATGCTCGAGACCGCCGTTGTCGATCTAACGAACGAAAACTCTCCCACGTTTCACTGCGGCGATCTTGTTCCCGGTCAGTACGTCCGCATTAACGTCATCGATAACGGCACCGGCATGAATGAAGAAGTGAAAGCGCATTTGTTCGAACCCTTTTTCACCACAAAGGAAGATGGAAGAAGCGGACTCGGTCTCGCCACCTGCTACGGAATTGTCCATCAAAGCGGTGGACACCTCCGCGCCGAAAGCGAGGAAGGCAAAGGCACCACCATCGAGATTTATTTTCCGCGCGTGCCAGCGCCGCCACCGCCCGCCTACAAAAAACGCGGCGAGAAAAAAGTGCGCGGCGGCACCGAAACGATTCTTTTACTCGAGGACGACGTCAGCGTTCGTCACATTTCCGTCCGCGTGCTGCGCGGTCTCGGTTATGACGTGATTGAAGCTGCCAGCGGTAGCGATGCGCGTCGGTTGCTTTCCGAAAATGGCGGCCGTCGCGTCGATCTCCTCCTCACCGATCTAGTAATGCCGCAAACCAGCGGCCGCCGTTTCGCCGATGCATTCCGCGCCGTTCATCCCAACATCAAAGTCGTTTTTATCTCCGGTTATCTCGAAGAATCCCTTCCCGCCGGAGAGCGTTGCGAACCGGGGATGTTTTTTCTGCCGAAGCCTTTCGACGCGGAGCAACTCGCCGCCAAAGTTCGCGAAGCCCTCGACGCTTAGTTGTCGATCTTCCATCTCGCGCTGACATTATCAGTGCGTGGTTACGTTCAAAGACATCGAAGCCGCACGCGAACGAATCGCCGGCGCGGTTTTTCAATCTGCGTGCACTCGATCCATCCCGCTGAGCGAGAGCACGGGGATGGAAATTTTCTGCAAATTCGACAACGCGCAGCGCACCGGAAGTTTTAAGGAGCGCGGTGCACGTAACGCGCTCGCGCAATTGTCGCCAGAACAAAAGAAACGTGGGGTCATCGCGGCCTCCGCCGGCAATCACGCGCAGGCCCTCGCCTACCAGGGAAAACTTCTCGGCATTCCGGCCACCGTCGTCATGCCGCAATACGCGCCTCTTATTAAGATAACGAACTGCCAGAAGCTCGGCGCGAACGTCGTGTTGCATGGGCACGATTTCGGCGAAGCGAAAGCGCACGCGCACAAAATCTCCGATGAAAAAGGTCTCGCTTACATCGATGGCTACGACGATCCCGCGATCATTGCCGGCCAGGGCACGATGGGAATCGAGATTGTCGATCAAATCGAAGATGTCGATGCGGTGATTGTCCCGGTCGGCGGCGGCGGATTGATCGCCGGCGTTTCGCTCGCGGTCAAAACTTTGCGGCCAAAAACAAAAGTCATCGCGGTCGAAGCGGAAACCGTCGCCAGCTTTTCCGCCGCGATGAAAGCGGGCAAACCCACCAAGATCAATTTGCAGCCAACGCTCGCGGATGGTCTCGCGATTCCGCAGGTCGGCGCAAACGCGTTCGCGATTGCGAGTAAACATGTCGATCTAACGATGACGGTGAGCGAAGAACAGATCGCGATCGCGATCCTGCGCTTGACCGAGCTCGAGAAAACGGTGGTCGAAGGCGCGGCCGCAACGCCGTTGGCTGCAGTTCTCTCCGGTAAACTCTCGGACCTGAAGGGCAAACGCGTCGTGCTTCTATTATGCGGCGGGAACATCGACCCAAACATCCTGGGGCGCGTGATCGAGCGCGGTCTCGTCGCGGATGGTCGTTTGTGCCGATTCACTGCCGTGATCAGCGATCGGCCGGGCGGCCTCGCGGTTTTAGCCAGGCAAATTGCGAACACCGGAGCGAGCGTAAAACAGATTGTCCACGAACGCGCGTTCGCAACCGCGGATGTTTCGACCGTGAACGTTCTTTGCACGGTTGAAACGCGGAACCTTGAGCATTTCGCACAACTTCGCGCGCATCTGAAAACGCACGGAATCGAGACTTACGACGCAAAATAGTCGTTCGCGCACGACTTGAAGCGCACTTCGCGCTTCGTAATCTGCTTCAATGCACGCGCGAAAGGAATCCAGGCTCGAGATCGATGACTTTTCGCGTCGTCACATTGGTCCGAACGAAAACGAGACCGCGGACATGTTGCGCGAGGTCGGGTTTGAAAATCTCGGTGCCCTGATCGACGCGACCGTTCCGAAAAATATCCGTCTCGATCATGAATTGAATTTGCCGGAAGCGAAATCGGAACACGACGCGCTGACTGAGCTTCGCGCGATTTCCAAGAAGAACAAAATCGACAAAAGTTTTATTGGCGCCGGTTACTCTGATTGCATCACGCCGCCCGTCATTCAGCGGAACGTTTTGGAAAATCCGGGCTGGTACACCGCTTACACGCCGTATCAGGCTGAGCTCGCGCAAGGACGCCTCGAAGCGTTGATCAACTTCCAACAGATGATCATTGATCTGACGAAGCTCGAAATCGCGAACGCGTCGATGCTCGACGAAGCGACGAGCGCGGCCGAGGCAATGGCGCTCTGTCACGCCTCGGTTCCGGATCGGAAAATCTTTTTCGTCGCGGACAATTGTCATCCGGAAACGATCGAAGTCGTTCGCACGCGCGCGAAACCGCTCGGCATCGAAGTGAAGATCGATAACTTCGCGAAGTTCAAATTCGACAACACTGTTTTCGGCGCGCTCGTTCAATATCCCGCAACCGACGGCGCGATTCACGATTACGCGGAGTTCGTGAAACAAGCGCACGCGGCGGGCGCGCTCGTCGTTGTCGCGGCCGATATTCTCGCGCTCACTTTATTGAAACCGCCCGGAGAATTTGGCGCCGACGTCGCGGTTGGAAGCACGCAACGTTTCGGCGTTCCGCTCGGCTTCGGCGGACC
>QHOZ01000049.1:0-3661 GCA_003219495.1 Verrucomicrobiota bacterium
AGGATTTCGAGCCGCCGCATCAGCACGTCGAACAGGCGCTCGCGCACCGGCTCCTCCTCGACGTCGGCGAAGTCTTCGCTGAGCACGGCGCGATCGACCGACTTGATGTGAGCAGCGAGGATCGCCAGTGCGGAAGGAAATTCATTCCGCAGCTCCGCCAGCGACACGCCCGAAGCTTCGGCGATCTCGCTGAACCCGATCTGCTCGATCGGTTTTTCCGCAAGCAATGTCAAAAAAGCGGTGACGATTTTGTCGCGATCGGCGGCGGGCGCGGACGCGGAGGACCCAGCAGCGGCAGCACGGCGGCGGGGTGAACGAGCGGACGGTTTGCGAGTGGATCGGCGAGCCATGACAACACTCCAACGCGCGGCTTGAGTGCCGCGGCTTCAGGTGGAAAATGTATGTTGGACGGCGGATGGTTCCAAGGTGCCGCTGGCTGGCCCAGCGCCCGAGATTTACCCCGCCAATTCGCGTGAGCGTGCCGTTGCCACGGCAATGGCCTCGGTTATGAGGCGCGCCAAGCCGTCCGCACGCATCAGCACGGCGAGTGCCGCGGCGGTGGTGCCGCCTGGCGAGGTGACGTTCTGGCGCAAGGTCGCGGCGTCATCGCGCGACTGATGCAGGAGCTCGCCCGAGCCGGCGATGGTTTCGCGGGCAAGCCGCTCGGCCAGATCGCCAGGCAGACCGACGGCGGCGCCGGCGTGCGCCAGCGCTTCGGCGAGCAGAAAGACGTAAGCCGGTCCGGAGCCCGACAGCGCCGTCACCGCATCCATCAAGTTCTCGTCATCCACCCATTCCACCGCGCCGGTCGCGCCGAGCAAAAGCTGCGCGATGCCGCGTTGTAGCGGATCGGCTTGCGCCGCGACCGCGACCGTGATGCCGCGTCCGATCGCGGCCGGGGTATTGGGCATCGCCCGCACCATGGCGCCGGCACGACCAAATACGTTCGTGAGAAAGCGCAAGGTACGGCCGGCCATGATCGAGATGATCAAGGCGGAAGGAGCAACGTTGCCGTCGAGAGCGCCAAGCACTTCGTCAGCCCCTTGCGGCTTGATGGCGACGACGATCACATCGGCTTGTTGCAGGGTCGCGGCGCCGGGATTGAGCCGAACGCCGCGCTGCGCGAGCGCGCTCAGATAGGGCAGCGCTTGCGGCTCAATCACGATCACTTTGCGCGGATCAAGACCGAGCCGCAGCCAGCCTTGCAGCAGCGCACCGCCCATTTTGCCGGCGCCAATAAGCGCGATCAGACCGGAGAAATCGCGCAGGCTCGTCTTGGCGTCCGCGGCTGCGGCCGGATTTGCTCCCGGACTTGTCTCGGGTTTTTTTTCCGAACCAGGCCCCGCGCTGCTCACGCCTCGCCGGCCGGGAAATAGCGCTCGCAGGAATCGAGCGCGGTTGCCAGCACCGCTTCGCACTGCCGCCCGGACGCGGCGACGCCGCCGGCGAGCACCAAAGCGTGGCGAAACATGATGACGCCGTTCTGCGTCCAGACGTCGAAATGCCCGATCCACATCTGCTCGTTGATCATCGCGATCAACTTTTGCACATCGGCCAATCGTGGTTCCGGCACCTTCATGTCGAAGGCGCAAGCCAGATGCAGCGTCTCGATCTCATTCATCCAGGTGAAGGACACCTGGTAATTGGTCCAGCGGCCGGTAACGACGAGACCGATCTCGTCCTCGCCGGCACGTTCGAACGGCCAGTTGTTGCCGGCAGCCATGCGCTCGACCACGTCGAGCGGACTGATACGATGAACGCGCGTAGACTCGATAAGGGCCATGCCGTCTCCACTCTGTCCCCTGAGGGTGGAACGCACGCCACAGCACCGATCTAAATACCGGCTGCAATTTGACGCAGGAGCGACTTTTGCGTGCTGATTGACAGAAGCCCCGAATCAGCCCGTCCGCTGACTATAAACGGCCTGATTCTATCCACCAAACCCGTCCCAACGCCTTGTCCCAGCGTCGGTTACCCGCACTCATGAAGTGATTTGCCGCTTCTGCACAATCCTCATTGAATCGCCGTCCACAACTGACTCTGCGACAAGTTGACTCGGGCGCCGCGGGGGCGAGGCGCCGGAGCGGCGGCCAATCATTCGACAGCGGTAGCGGAAGCCGCCGCCAGTTCGTGATGGGGTGTAGCGCAGCTCACCACGAACTTTCTGCCATAAGGCTTCAAAGTGAGTGGCCCGGAGAGCTGCAGATTGCCTTCTCTGAGCAGCCGCAGCTGCTCGTTCACCCGGCCGACGGACTCCTTCCACGCCGCGCGAGTCTGTGGATCTGTGGCGTTGAGCAGAACCTTTTTTCGGGCTTGCAAAAAAGCGGCGAGCCACTTCCCCTCTCCCGCTTTATCGGGTCGCCCTCGAACGGCGATAGTCGCGCGGATAATCGCACCCAAACTATCCAAATCGTTTCCAGTCCCGTGCTGGATACTGGCGTCATACAGAGCGAACTTCGCGAGTGGCGATTGCAAGTGGAGATCGTCCGCGGCCTGCATCGCGGGGGCATAGTATAGCCTGTCGTTGACTTGATCTTGCGCCTGGCGAAACAGCGGATCCGCAGCGGCCTTCCGCCACGCGGCCGGCAAACCCTCCAAACCTTGCGTTGACGCCGTCCCTAGCACCGTTCTCAACATTGGAAGAAAGCCGCTCAAGGCGTTCCTGGGCCGCACACGATTGTAAAGTTCAACCACTTGCAAAAGGTCGCCGTCCCTGGTCACAAAACCAGCGCGCCCGGCGGTGAATCCGCGGCCATCATTTAAGTCTTCGACGTAGTTGTACTTCAGCGAGGTGGATTCGTTTTCAAAGACGCTTATCATCCGCTCAGCGCACGACTTCAACGCGGCCGGCAAGGTATCTTTCAACGCAACAGGCTCCATGACCGCGGCTTGTGCGACCGTGGTCGTGATCCACAATAGATCAGTGGCAAACACAAAAGTCGTCAACCGCATCGGCAACCTTCACACCCCGTGGCGCACCTCAGTTGATGCTGCAGTTTGCCCAATTCACGGCAAACGTGAGCGCGGTTATCGCTCGCAAAGTTCCGATGCACGGTTCCCTTGAGGCGCTGCCGACCATGGGCAATGCCTTTTGTTGAAATAAATAATGGTCGACTTTCACCTTTACCAAGCGCATGGTGCCGCCGACCGAAGCATCGAGGCAAGGCGTTCGAGGCAAGGCTTTCGGGGCAAGGCTTTCGGGCTTTCAGTCCAAAGGTGTACCGCAGGCCATCCGGGCGGCCGCAGCCATTTCAAGCGTTGATTGCTCGAAAGGAGTCTCGAGTGCCCATTCTTGCCTCAAAACGCGGCGAGTTCGAGTGAGGGTCGCTCAACAGCGTGCCAAGAGGTTTGACCTCCTTTCGTACGCTCTTATCTTTGTAATGATTGTTTTCGCCGCAGAAATGATTCTGGCAGCTTTGGTATGGTGAGAACAATCGAACTATCGCCAATTGCTTTGCAGTTGCCTGTCCCCAACACAACCACGTTGCTGAGTTTGGCTGTGCATGGTTGACCATGCCGACTTTTCGGTCGTCGTAAAGCAAAGCGCGCCAGGTCCGAAATCATGGCGATGGGAGATTTATCGTGCTGGTAGAATCAGCCCGATCGAGCGTTCGAAAGATCTATTCGAAACGGTGAGGGACGCCAGTCGCGCCGGAACGGT
>QHOZ01000049.1:3823-6900 GCA_003219495.1 Verrucomicrobiota bacterium
CGCGTCAAATGAAAATGCCCGAGAAAAGTGAATCTGAGCCCGAGGTTAGTTTCTCGCAGCGTAAGCGGCCGGAGTTTGGCCGATATCTCCTGCAAGTGGACCGGCAAACGAAGGGCTCATATCAGACGATCGAAACCGCCGAAGCGGTCGGGCTCGCGATCAAAAAAGAGTATCCGATCCTTCACGTCACGATCTATGACGGCGTTGAGTGTACCAGTACCGTGCTTGCGCCTCCCGCGGCGTGATGACCGCCAGTTCATGGACCCGCGTGTCGCGTGAGTCGCTAACCACGAGATGCAAGGCACGATGATGCAAGGCATGATGATGTAAGGCATGATCTCGCCGAGCAAAAACGTTCCGCTCGCCTTGAAACGAACACATGGATACTACATATTAAAGTTTGCGGCCTATAAGGCTTGCTGCGAGTCGCGTGTACGGACACCGTTAAACGGCTTCTGACTCGCTCCTTTTTTAGTTCACTGACAGCCCAGATCGCGCGGGATGTCGCGCTTGACGCCCAACGCAGGCTCTGCGCATCGCGCAGCGGCTGCGATAACACATAAAAGAATACCTTATTCCAACCCCGATCCAGGTGCGGACGATCCCGACCGTCATGTCGAGCCGTGACGTGATCGGCATTGCCCAGACCGGAACGGGCAAGACTGCCGCATTCGCGCTGCCGATCCTGCATTATCTCGCCGCCCATGCGCGGCCCGCGACGCGCAAGTCTTGCCGCGTCCTGGTGCTCAGTCCGACGCGCGAATTATCCGGCCAAATCCTCGAAAGCTTTCGCACTTACGGCCGCCACCTCCAGATCAGAACGGCACTGGCGATCGGCGGCGTATCCATGAGCGGCCAGGTCCGCGCCCTTCTCAACGGCGTTGACGTGCTGGTCGCCACACCGGGACGGCTTATCGATCTGGTGCAAAGCAATGGCCTCCGCTTCAACCAGGTCGAGTGTCTGGTCCTCGATGAGGCCGATCGCATGCTCGACATGGGCTTCATCCGTGACATCCGCAAAATTGTTGCGAAGCTTCCAGTTCACCGTCAAACGTTGATGTTTTCTGCGACAATGCCGCGCGCCATCTCCGAGCTTGCCGCGCAAATGCTGCGCGACCCGATCAAGGTCGCGGTTGCGCCGACCGCGGCTACGGCGGATCGAATCGAGCAGCGTCTCATCCGGGTCGAGCGCGCGGCCAAGCCCGCCGTACTGATCGACCTGCTGCGGCGCGAGAACGTAGATCGGGCCCTGATTTTCACCAGGACCAAACACGGCGCCGACAAGGTCGTGCGTGGCTTGGTCGGGGCGGGCATTGCCGCCCACGCCATTCACGGCAACAAATCGCAAAACCAGCGCCAAAGCGTGTTAGCCGCATTTCGCAACGGCGCGACCAGAATTCTTGTTGCCACCGATATCGCCGCGCGTGGGATTGACGTCGACGGTATCAGCCACGTCATCAACTTCGATCTGCCGAATGTGCCGGAAACCTACGTGCATCGCATCGGTCGGACTGCGCGCGCCGGTGCGCAGGGCGTCGATTCCGGCGAGCGACCGACGCGTTCCCACACGGCAGATCGAGTCGCTCAGCAAAAAAAATATCACCGTCCCATCGCTTTCCGGAGCGCGGCCGAAGCGAAAGCAGCACCGTCACGGCGGCGCCGCGCCCGATAAGCACCGTCACCGCCAGAACGCGGAGACGACCAACGGGATGGGATCGGTCGGCTTCATGCATCACAACGCCGCGCCAGGACGCGAGCTTGCTCGACCCGAACGACCGCTGACCGCTGGATTCGAAGGATCAGGACGTGGCTAAGGAAGAGCCTCTGCAGTTTGAGGGTCTGGTCGTCGAGATACTGCCGGACGCGCGCTACCGCGTTGTTCTCGATAACGGTCATGCGCTGATTTGCTATACCGCCGGAAGGATGAAAAAGAACCGGATCAAAACGCTTGCCGGGGATCGCGTCACAATCGAGGTGTCGCCATACGATCTGGAAAAGGCGAGGTGTCGCCATACGATCTGGAAAAGGGCCGTTTGATTTTCCGTCACAAGGACGAGCGAGCCGGCTCGGTTAGTCGGCCGGCGCACCGCAGTCAATTTCGCCGGCGATAGTTTTTACAATGAGGGCACCATGAGCGTCGACGAGAGTGCGGTAAAGACCAGCGGACCCATGCGAATCTTTATCTTCAAATCCGAGACGAGTCCCGAGCTGCGAGCGTTCGGCAGCGACTTGGCTGGCAGCAGGCTTCCCGTTCAGTTCAGGCCGTGGCACGCCGTCGGGTCCATCGCGCCAGAGGGCGAGTTTCCCTATAAGCTGTCGCGGGAAGCGATCGAAACCGCCATCAACGATTGCGGCTATCAGCTGTGGCGGATGCGCAAGAAAACCAAAACCGATTAGCGCCGTGATTGGGCAATAGCGCAGGATGGCAGAGCGCGTTCATAGTTTCAAAGTGGGTCAGACCGTCAATCTGATGCCGTCAACCTTGCGCTCCGCGGCAAAAGGTACTTACGAAGTTGTAAGCCTGCGACCGATTGAAAGAGTAAGAGCGAGGCTTACGAACGCGTGGTTTCGGAATGCGACCTTGTCCTGGCAACAAACCTGAAATTCAATTCTGATTGAGCGGCTGCCCGAAAGAGGCCGGTGGTGTTGAAAGTTCTCGAATGAAGGATGCGGCTTCGGCAGCGGCGACCGAGGTCGGGCGTGGTTACCTCACGCGTGCGGAGGCCCTGACTGCGCTAAAGAAGCATCTGAAAACCTTCAGGGTATCGGGGCACAATGCGGACGGAAATTATTGGTGGGCGCGGGATTCCGAAGGCCTGAGAAAGTGCTGGATATCAAGCGCCGAGTGAACGCAGATCGCGGACAGCTGTCATATCTTTGCGGTAAGAAAGGCCGCGACATGGTGTTTACGATTGAGTTCTTCCGTATTCGCAAAAGCGACAATGCGCACGCAACGCTCGATCGGATCACCCATATGTCGCCTGATCTGGAAAGCGCGAAAGTAAAGGCCAGGTCGCTGTTCGGTACTTTGAATATGCCGCAAGATCCCGATGGCTTGCGGATTTTGAACCAGGATG
>QHOZ01000227.1 GCA_003219495.1 Verrucomicrobiota bacterium
AGTCGTCGAACTCGAACGTGCGTTCGATGTGTTTCTTTTCCAGCTCCCATTCCGGGATGCGTTTCATGCGCTCTTTCAACTCGGGCGCTTTCATCAAGTCGGCCATAACGGGAGAACGAGTAACACCCGAAAATTGTTTTGCAACGCAAAACGAGCGGTTCAGAGATCGAGAATTTTCCGCAGATTCTCGACCGAATCGAACATCTCCACTGCACATCGCCGTGCCTCGGCTGACCGCTTCTTCCAATTTCCGAGCACGTCCTGGACGGCGGCCGCCGCGCTTTCAAGATCGCGCACGAAATGGAAACCGCTCGCGCGCGGCAGATATTTCCGGGCGCCGCTGTCTCCCGTAACCACCGGGCAGCCACTCGCCAGAAATGCCGCCGCGCGATCGCTCAGCCAGCCGGTATTCCAGCTAACATCGACACCTTTTATGACGGTGAACTCCGCAAGCGCGCTCGCAACGTAACGGCGATACTTTTCCGGCGTCGTCGCAACGCGATGAGGATCGACAACGCGCCAGCCGCGCGTTTTTAGCCGGTCGCGATCGGGATCATCGGCGCTCATGTGCATCGCCAACTCGAACTTCGCTTTCGGCGCACGCTTCGGAAGATCCAGGTATTGCTCGAACGCGTACTTCTTTGAGAGGTCCGGAAAATCGCCGTCCACTTCGACCGCTCCGCCCCAATACCATTGTCCGATCGTGGTGAACTTCGGAGAGCGCGGCCGAGGCTGTGGTTTGTAAAGCTGAGTATCGATCAGGGGATAAAATGTTTTCCAATGAAGCTGTTTCGGCTGCACGGAACTCCCGCCCATCCCCGGCAACTTCGACGGCGCCATCGTCAGAAGCTTGCAGTCCGGCGCGTTCACGTTCAGGCCGATCGTCCAAAACTCGTGATGGGTTGATTGCCCCATTTCCATTCGCGTCATCCAGTACATAATCTCGCTTGGGTCGAGATCGCAGAAAATCCGGCGTTCGAATTTCAGCAGCAGCGGCGGATGAAGCGAGTAACTGAGATTGAGCAGCGTGTTCGGTCCGGCGAGTCGATCGAGCAGCTCGCGTTTGGAAATTCCGATGCACTCGAGCGCCTCAAGATCGTGCGCGCTATCTGGATTCTTGTGATAAAGCAAACCGTAGCGGCTGCTCAGCCCGTGTGCGCGCATTTGCCGGCGGAAGTTGTCGATCTTGCGCTGATCATCGGCCGGATTTCCTTCGCTCGGCAGATGCTCGAGCCAGATCGCGTCGAGCTTTAATCGCCGCAGGCCGAGCATCCATTGCAACGGCACTGAAAAATTTCCGCCGCCGTCCAAATATTTCGCGGCAAAACCGCCGCCGAGAAAGATGGTCATTAGCGGATGGTTGACGCTTTAGCGTTCCTCCGCAAATTAGCGGCTCTCTTTCGGCACCCGTAGCTCAACTGGATAGAGCATCTGACTACGGATCAGAAGGTTTGAAGTTCGAATCTTCACGGGTGCGCTCTTTGCGCACGACCGTCGATATTTATTACAGCACGTAATCGACGTGGTCGTCGCTGACGAAGACTTGGTTGTTGAATCGATCGCGTTCTTCGGATGAAAGCGTCGGATCAAGCGTCGCGGCGGTCGGAGCAACTTCGGCGCGATCTGTTAGGACGAGACGGCCGCGCGTTTTTTCTTTGAGGCGCTCAAGCAATTGCGGCCACGGCAACGTCCGGTCCCAGCCCATCTTCTTCGACATCGCGCGATCGACCGGAACGAAGCAGACCAGATCGGGATGCGTCATTTCTTCGAGACCGATCCCCTGCTCGTAACCGGTCAACGTTCCGTTGTAGCTCGCGTGGTGCGATCCTTTGTAAAAGACAATGCGCGGGAAGAGATCGGTTATTTTCACTTCACGCTGTTGCCCGGTTCCATCGGGAACTTTCCAGGTCAGATCGGTCCAGGTGAGCCAGCTTCCGACCTGCGCATCTCCCGGAAAAAGCAGCACTTCGCCGGAATCGATAAACTCAAACGCGAGCGCCAGGCTCGTGTTGTTCGTGAAATTGTTTAGCGCGAGCGCGAGGTTGTCCGCCGCTTGCAACCAGTCTTTGTCGATCGTTCGCCAACCCTTGCTGCGCGCCAGATAATGCTCTTTGAAAAACTTGTGACGCTTCATCGTGCTTTCGCGATTCCGATACCATTTTGCGAACGGGTAACTTAGTTCCGTCGCCTCCTCTTCCCTTTCGGAATCGAGCGCATCGACGAGTCCGACCAAATCCGAAGCGATCTCCGAAACCTCGTATGCGTCGTGCATCGATTTTCGCGGCGTGACCATTTTCAGTTGGACCGGATCGGTGGGCGGCCCGAGCACGTAAACGCGCACGTTCGGCACGTCCGGCAGAGCGAACTGGTCGCCGGGAGTATGATAAGCCACTTCGGTTTCGCTGCGTTTCTGCAGAGAATCGAGAATCGCCTGTGTCGATGAAGCGTCCGTCGCCGCTGGGCCGGCGAAATCCAGAACGCTCTCGATGAAATTGGCGTCTTCCGGACTCAATGCTTTCAACTTCGCAGTCGCCGCGCGCAATGCCGCAAGCTTGCGCACAAGCTGCTGCTGAATTTTTTTCCCGAGCGGGTTCGACGGATCTTCCGTCCACGCGAGCCAGAGCCGCTTCATCTTGATCGCTCCATTGAATTGCGTGGCCGCCTGCCTGAACCCCGACAAATGATCGGTGTGTTGATGCGTCGCGATCACCACATCGAGCACGCCGCCGGTTTCGCGTGCGATATCTTGCGCGACTCGCGTCATGAGCGGCCCCGGATCGGGCGTGCGATTGACCACGCCGCAGTCGATTAGCATGTGGAACGGCGAACCGTCGGGCTTGAAGAATCGCAACAGATGGCAGTCGCCCAATCCGTGCCGATAGGTGCGAATGCGAACCTTGCTTGGCTGCACGGCGCCACCACCGTTGCTCGGCGTCTTCTTCTTTTTCTTCTTTTTCGGTTTTGGCATCGGTTATAGCAGCGAAGCGATCATGTGAAGCTGCGCGATCGGTTCTTTCGATTTCGTTAGGCCGACCGCGGCCGCGGAGATGTCGCCGTCAATGAATCGTTCAAATGCTGCGACGCGCCGCGGGTCGGCGACCGATTTGGAAATTGCGTAACGCAAACTCTTCGTCTCGAGATCGAGCAGGAGCGTGCAACCGCCCGGCATGTTGTAGTTGATTCCATTGCGCGGGACGGTGCGCGTTTGGGTAAGGCTCAACACGATGTTGTCCACTTCTTCGCCGCCCGGACCGCGCCGCCGCACCGGTCGCACCGAGTGCACTTCGAACATGTACCCGCCTTGCGGCGAAATCGGCAGACCGTCGATTTTTCTTTTGCGCGGATCTAATGCGAGCCCCGTGATCTCTTCGATGTTGCCCAAAAGCTTTTTGCCGATGCTCGGCTGGATCAATTCGTGAAGCGCTTTGCGAAAATCCCGCAGAAAATTGAACGTTGTCGATCTTGGCTCGTGAAAATGACTCTTCTCCGCGACGTTTCGAAGTTGATCGGCCAGGATCGCGATTGTTTTGCGTGCGTCGTCGTCCAACTGGTCGCCGGAGGGCCAGTGCAATGATTGCTCGGAGAGCGTTCGCAAATCTCGCGGATAAAGTCCGCGCCGGCGAAACGCTTCAATGATCGCGACCCGGTAATGATGCTCGTCTTCGGGAACAAGTTCGACGTCCGCCGTGATCAGCGCGCGAAGATAATCGCCAAAGCTGATGTCGATCGGCGGACAATAATCCAACGCGCGAATGCACATCGTCAGAAGATGCTGCGCTGAGCGCGCCGCTTCCCGCGCAAGACGCTTCGTCAGATCGGGAGGCAACGCGCCCGCCGGCAAAATTCCCGAGCCACCGGTCGCGATGCGCATCAAGTCGCTGATGCGCTCGCGATACATCGCGATGAAAGCTTCAAACAACGCCGCGACCAAAATCGAGCCGCGCTCATGCGGCTCGCTCGTCTTTTCGTACGCGGTCGGATCGGGCTCGAGCGGGACCCATTTGCCTTTGTCGTTCAAACGGCCGATCGCTTCGCGCAGTCCGCCATACAATCCGCTCGCTTGTCCGAATTGTTGCGCGAGCTCGCCGAGCAGACTTTGACTCGCGAGATCGCCGCGGGTTTTCGAGATTTGATGATGCAACACTTCCGGGAAACTGAAGTGTTGCAACAACGCTACGATGTCGGCGAAGCCCTCGTGAAACGCGAGCACATCCGGATTTGTCGAATCGAGATAGCGCGGCAACACCGTGTCGAGCAGCGAATGCGTCGTCTCGTGCGCGATGATGTCGTGCGAAAGACAGGTGAAAACGATCCCGCCCGGCAGCTGCACGCCCGTCGGATTCGCTGACGCCGGAAAATAACCGAACACGAGCGCCTTCCGCTCCGGACTGTAAAACGCGTTCGCCGCGCGAAACGCGTGCGGATAAATCCGGAGCTGCGGCACGAAGATGTCCCAGTGCCCGGCCGGCTTGGTTTTGTCCACCCGCGTCCAAAAAATCTTTCGGCCGAGCGCGGTTTCGAAATTGCGGATCGTCGTCATCGCCACCGCATAAACAAACTGTTGATGAAACTGCGGATTACTTTCCTCCGGATCCAAACCGTCACCGCCAAGAATCATCGGATCGTCCAGGTTTACCGGCTCGTAATACGCGCCGCTCGCCGGATCGTAATCGATCACTTCGATGTACTCGCCGATCGGGCCGGGATCGAGCCGCTCCCACGAAACTTTGAACACGATCTCGTTAATGCCCGCGGTCTCGAACTGTTGCGACAGGATCGGATCAAACGCGTAACCGCGCAGCTTGCGCCATTGTTGCGAACCGCCGCTGCTACTCGAGCTCCGGGCGTTCGAGCCGTTCCGGGAATTGGAGCTCGGAGGCATGTGCGAGCGCGCAGTCTGAAACTCGCCGCCCGCTATGTCACGTCAATTCGTTGTCCGGCACGGCCTCAACCGTTCTCCGCGCCATGGCGTTCATTAAAGTAAGCAACGAAGTCGGGGCTCAAAGCTTGACTCACTCGCGGCCATGCTTCTTTCCAAGCCGGTGAATTCAAATAGGTAATATTCGCGATGAGGCTTAGGTCATCAGGATTGAGAATACCATCTCTGACCTGTCGGTACATCGTGTCGTAAATTCGCGCCTGCAGTACGCACATCATGATTGCGGCGGTTTTATCGAGATCGTCGAATGTCGTCATTGATTCACGCTTTACTACCACGCGATGAAACACCGATGTCAGCCGCGGATCTTCCAGAAAAGCGATCGTGAAAGCACCTTGCTGTTCTGCAAAAGATTGATAAGCGGCGGCGCGGGCCGTAGCCGTGCCTTGCCGCATCTGACGCGCCAGGTACAAGAGCGAAATAACTACGGCAATCCCGCTGATGGCCTGCGCCAGATTGCCGATCATGTTCCAATCCATTGCAGAAGTTAAATTGCCAATCGCCTAACGAGAAACTGATAGGCCAAGGCAGGCGGTGGCGCTATCCGTTTTCATTTCATCATTCATAACTTTTAATTCTTACTTTCTTCCGCCGTTGGTTGCGCCAAAGCGCGATCATCGCTGAATTGGTTTCGTGTCATCGATCCGGTAAAGCATGTCACTCCTCCGATCACCGCGGCAACAATGACATATGAGCCGATCATCGCCTGTGGTTCAAAGACATGATGGTACCAAAGCAAAAGGCCGACGCCCGATAACGCACCGCACAACGTGCAAACAGGCCAGCGCCACAAAAACCATCTACGGGGCACCAGAAAATATAACGGGACTAATAGGACCGCCCAAATGCTAAAGACGAAGACCGCCGAGACCACCGCGTAGACCACCACAAAGATCCAGTGACCTCTCCCCATTAAGTGCGCGTGGCGATAGCTCGCAACAAGATGCCAGTATGTGATGAGCAGCAATCCTGCGCTCCACCCCGCGAATGTGCTAATGATGCTTCCGGAAAGTCTGCGCATTGGCGGCCGTCAGCCTGCGTTAATGCTGTGCAATCCGTAACGAGTAATGGTTGGCAACCAACCGCCAGTGCCCTTGTTGTTTTACCCATACCCGCGTGAAGCGAGTGTCACGCGGAACAGTTTTGCCTTTATCTTGCCCAACCATCGTTGAGAGCCCGGTCTCCACCGCAGTGTTTTCGTACACGCGTACCTGAACCTCGTCGGTGGTGATTGACTGAAATTTCAAAGAACCCGACGTGAAATCCGCAATCACCTGCGGCTTGGTTCTCATGGTGCCACTTGGTCCTACGCCGATAAAATCATCCGCGTAAATCCGATCAAGTGCCGCCGCATCAGCACCGATCTGCGCTTGAATGCGTTCATTATCCAGTTGTCTTATCGCCTGCTCGACACTGCTTCCTTGATCTTTGCTTGTGCTCCCCTCTTGTCCCAAAGCGATAGAGCTCAGGGTAAGAGTCATGGCGGCGGCAATAACGACCGTCAGTCTCATCGAGAATTCCGTTTTCTACTTTCTACTTTGCTTCGCCCCTCATTGATCGAATGAATCCGGGAAGATCATCGTCCCGTCTTTATCGAATGCGAAAGTCACCTTAGCTGAGCCTCCGTGTCCGTCGGAAGCGTGCCCGGAGTAAACGTGCCCGGCAAGGAGCTTCTCCGGTCGAATCATCGTGGTAAATCCAGGAGGCGTGACTCCGTACTCGATCGGTTGCTTCAGACCATGGCCGTTCAAGATGGACCACATCGCCCGCCACCGGTCATCTTCGGTCCGTATCGAAACGGTGAACGACTGGATGTCGATCTTCGGATGAGCGGCCGAATCAGGGTAAAACTCGAACCGGATCGGCCGGCCCAATCGCCCGCTCGCCTTGCAAACAAATGAGTGCGACTTGGCCTCCGCAGAGATGCCCGTGAACACCAACAACATGACGGCAAGGACGCGCATTAGCATCTAATGAAACCAATCTGAGCGACCATGCGCGAGATCACTCTCCAGTTTTCTACTTTCTAATTTCACCCTTCTACTTTGCTTCATCGATTGGTTAGGTCGATTTACTGCGTCGATCCGAGACTGCCAACAATGTACGCGTTACCAATGCCATGAATGACTGCGACAATCCACAAATTGCCGGATCTCCTGAACAGCACCCCAAAGAACAGACCGATCGCGAAGATTGACGCGAGCATGGGAATCGCCAGCGGAGAGAAGTAGTGCCAGTGCAGAGGACCGAAAGTATAGAGAACATTGGCCGCCAGAATGCCGATGACCGCGCCCCATCGGCGCACCAACTCCGACTGCAGAATCCCGCGGTAGACAACCTCCTGATAGAAGCCAAAGAAAAAATACGGAACGAAGACATTCGCCAGGACTCGTGGAGCAGAAGGTTGGGTCAGAATCGTTGCCAGACGCGGAGCGAACACAACCGGGAAAACAACGTTCGCGATAATCAACAGCTGAACAAAATACGACTTCTCGGTAGCAGTCCATTTGCGCCAGGGATTGAGCCCGATTTTCGACAGCCTCAGCCCTGCGACAAAACGAACCGACAACAACGCACAGCCCAAGAAAAGCGGAACGAGAATCAAAAGTGGCAGAAGCGGGTAAAACAACCTGAACACTCCGAGCCGGAGTGCTTCGAGAACCACGAAAATGACCAAGAGGCGCGTGCCCGCCGGCAAATCGTGCTGAGAGGCAGGCTTCTGGTCAAAAAGAAGGACGTGCCCCCGCAGGTGGACAAGCAGCCTGCGCCATATCGGAAGAGCCGGCGAGTCAGATCGCGGCTGTGCTCGGATTTCCGCTGGCGTCTTGCGCG
The DNA here is from genome assembly GCA_003219495.1 of Verrucomicrobiota bacterium. Next base: position 7,772 of record QHOZ01000227.1, read on the forward strand.
TCCACATAAGACCTAACGAGAACAAGCTGAGCGACGGCGGACGAGACCGCGCGCTTCGCTTTCACTTCATCCTTCATAATTTTTAATTCTTACTTTCTTCGCCTTTGGCTTCATCGTTTGGTTAGACCTCATACTCTAATAAGCTGGATGCTTCATCGCTTGGTTAGGTTTCTGGAACGGTTAGTGGTCAATAA
>QHOZ01000050.1:0-15404 GCA_003219495.1 Verrucomicrobiota bacterium
ATAATTGGGCGCGTGCCCCTGCGTTTCTTCAATGTCTTTGGCCCAGCCGGCATGATCACCGGTCGAATCAACCGAGAGTCCCATGATCTTCACATTCCGTTTGTCGAAATCCGCTTTGATCTTTGCCATGTAGCCAAGCTCAGTCGTGCACACCGGAGTGAAATCTTTCGGATGCGAAAAGAGAACGCCCCAAGAGTTGCCGAGCCAATCGTGAAATTTGATTTTGCCTTGGCTTGTATCCGCTTCGAAATCAGGTGCTGTGTCGCCGATCTTCATAATGCCTCCAGGGTTGAGCTAAGATTGATTTAGACAAAAATTGTTTCCAATCCGTTGAACGAAAGTCACGTCCGAAGTTTCCATTCCTGCCATTTCTCGGCTCCGGCAAAGATCGGCAATGAATCGATGAGGGGCTCACTTGCGATCAACTCGAAGTGCCGGCCCAAAACTTCCGCGGCCAACGATTCGGTCAACGGAAACGGCGGCGGATCGGACGATTGGCCATAAAAAAAGAAGCCGGCAAGAACTCCATCAGGCTTCAGCAGTCCGGCAACTCGTTCGGCGTAGCTGTTCCACAATCGCGGCGGCAGGGAGCAGAGAAATGTGCGTTCGTAAACGACGTCGAATGATTCGTCGCCGAAGTCGTGCCGGAAAAAATCTCCGAGAATGATCCGGTCGCGCAATTCGGGAAGTGCGTTCTGGGTTGCGGCGAGCGCGACCGGAGAAAAATCGATCGCGGTGACGTCGTGACCAGCTCGATGAAACGCAGAGATGGGCTGGTGATCTTGGCCGCAACCCGGAATGAGAATTTTAGATCGAGACCGCAGTGATCGAATGAACGGGGGCAACCGAAGGGGAACGCGATCCATTTTCCACGGTGTTCTTTCGGTGGCGTAGCGTTGCGACCAAAATTCCGGCCGCGTGCTGTCCCGGTCTTCGGGTGTCTGGCTCAATTTCCAAAGCGTAAAGCGCAGCCTTACGACAAGCAATTTCGCGTGGCCGGACCACGCCTGGTTGTCATACGCGGCGCGATATTCTAAAAGAGAGTATGCGGGGATGGCGAATCATCGGGTGTGGGATTGTCTGCTCGGTCCTTTTGAGCTTCGGCCAATCGCTTCGCGCGCAAGCCGTGCCGGGACTCGACGCGATCCGCGTTGCTGCGGGGTTGAGCCAGCCGCTTTTTGTGACGGCGCCTCCGGGAGACTTCAATCGCGTCTTCATTGTTCAGCAAAACGGAGTCATTCGAATTCTCAATCTTCAGACTGGAACGCTGAACCCGATCCCGTTCGCGACGATTACGGGAATTGTCACCGGCGGCGAACAAGGTTTGCTTGGCCTCGCGTTCGATCCCGATTACGCAACGAATGGAAAATTCTACGTGAACTGCATCGCGCCCGGCGGCGCCTTCAATATGGGCCAATCGCAGATTCGCCAATATCAGGTTTCGGCAGGCAATCCCGACATCGCAGACACGGCCGCGTCCACGATCAGGACGGTTCTTTCCTACGATCAACCGCAGGGAAATCACAACGGCGGCTGGCTCGCATTCAGTCCGCGCGGCGCCGCTGACGATCACAATCTGTACATCGCAACCGGAGACGGGGGCGGCTCAAATGATCAAGACGGAGGCGTGGGCCACATCGAGCCCGGCGGGAACGGGCAAAACATCACCACGTATCTTGGGAAAATGTTGCGGATCCATGTCGATGCAGCGAGCGGGACGTACACGATTCCGGCGAGCAATCCGTACGCGAGTCCAACTCCCGCACCGTCGCCCTCGCCAAAGCGAGAAATTTTTGCGTTCGGATTGCGCAATCCGTTTCGCGCCAGCTTCGATCGCGCGACCGGGCGCATGCTCGTCGGCGACGTCGGCCAGTCGTCGCGGGAAGAGATTGATGTGCAACAGGCGACGAATCCGGGCGGCGGAGAAAATTACGGTTGGCGTTTGCGTGAAGGACTTATCGCGACGCCCACGGGAAATCCGGTTGTCGGCGGAGCGCCGCCACCGGGAAACGTAAATCCAATTTTCGATTACCCGCGCTCGACCGGCCAAACCGTGATCGGCGGTCACGTTTATCGCGGCCAGATTTTTCCCGCGCTGCAAGGGGTTTATGTCTTCGGCGATTATCTCGGGCCGAGCACGGGAGGCGGCGCGAAGATTTTCACGCTGAACTACAACGGCACGATTGCCTCGAATTTCCAGGACATCACGGCGCAGCTTTTTCCAATTCCGACCACGTCCGGTAATATCACGTTGGCGAACGTTGCTTCGTTTGGTGAAGACGCCGCGGGCGAGCTTTACATTGCCGACATTGGAAACGGCAACGTTTATAAAATTTCACCGATGCTGGTGAGCGCGGCCTCGAGAAAAGCTCACGGGAACATCATCTTCGACGTCAACTTGCCGCTGAGCGGGACGCCCGCAGTGGAATGCCGCAGCGGTGGCGCGAACGGCGATTTTATCATCGCCTTTAAATTTGCGGTTCCACTCAGCAGTGTGGGCGGTAGAAGTCTCACCGGGAACGGATCGATTCTTCACGCAGCGATCAGCGCCGGCGACCCGCACGAGTACATCCTGACATTGACCGGCGTGACCAACGCGCAAAATCTTACCGTCGCGTTGAGCAATATCGTGGACGTGCAGGGAAACACGCTCAGCTCCTGTTCGGTCACGGTAGGAATTTTACTTGGCGATGCGAACAACGACACTTTCGTCGACTCCGGAGACATCACACAGGTTAAAGGTCAGTCCGGCCAGCCGGTTAGCACCGCAAACTTTCGCGCAGACTTAAACGCCGACGGCTTTATCGATAGCGGCGACATCACGCTCGTGAAAGCAACATCTGGAACTGCGCTGCCGTCATCGGCGCCAGCTCAACCGCAGGAATCCGAAAAGTCCCGGAGATCGCAGCGAGACAACGGCCGCGGCCAGGAACGCTGACGCGAGCGGGTCAGAAAATTTTCCATTGCGGCGTGGTGTCGTTCGGCGCGGTCTCCCAGAGTCGCACACCGCCGAGAAAGGCATTTTCATTTTTGCCCCGCTCAATTCCTTCCGGCAACTGTTCGAAGCGATGAACGTTGCCGCCGCCGAGGACAACGTAATCCGCGATGAATGAAAGCTTGAGCTGTGTCACGGCAAAGATGACTTCGTCTTTCCATCCTTTCTCGCCCAGCCGATCGATGCCTGGAATGCCGAGAAAATTCTCGATCTTTTCGCGCTCGCGGTAGGGAAGATCGCCGAGCTCGAGAGAGAAAAGCATTTTTTCGAGCACGAACGCGGAACCGAGTCCGGTTCCAAGACCGAGAAAAAGCATTCGTCCGACATGGTAACTTCCCAATGCCTGCATCGCGGCATCGTTGATGACTTGAGTCGGTCTATTCAACGAGCTTTGGAAATCGAAACCGATCCACCCCGTGCCAAGATGCTTCGGTTCTTTGACGACGTTCCCGCTGCGCACCACTGACGGGAAACCAATTGAGATATTGTCGATCTTCCAATCCCGGGTCGCCTCGTTCATTTTCGCGACAAAATCGGCCGGTTGCATTTGCTGACCGGAATCGAACTCGCGTTGGTCGACGCCTGCCATGAGCAACTTCACGTGCGTGCCGCCGATATCGACGACCAGCGTTTTGCTCATCCCAAAGCTCCCGATTTGCGAGCGCTACTCGCCGAGGCCAATCGCGCCGCCGAGTTTTTTGAAGAGACCTTTGCTTTCCTGCGCGCCTGCAGTCGTGGGCGCCCAGCATTCCACAATTTCCAAGGCGAGAAATCGAAACAGCGTCACGCTCGCGAATTTCAAATCCAGTCGAAGATTTTTCGCGATCTGTTGGACCGAGCGAGCGCCGTTGAACTGCGAGGCAAATTGCGCTTCGGCGACGGTGAGACGAAGATTTTGCACCCGCTCGAACCCGTCGCGCGTGTAGGCCGGCACGGAAGCGGGATCATAGTGCGCGCGATCGCCAAGCTGCGGAAATTGGACCAGCCGCAACGTCGCGAGCGCGAATTGATCGACATCCATCTCCGCCGACATCGTGCCGGCAAATTCCGGAAGGGTGCCTTGGTGATAGGAAAATCGCACACAGGGAGCGCTCCACATTTCGGCGAAAAGTCTTTGGCCGTGATGTTGCGTCAGCTGCATCGCGGGCTCATGCGAAATTAGATTTTCGTTCGAGAGCGTAACGAACAACGGCGCGCCGGTTTCTTCCTGTTGCGCGCGGGCGGCTGACAATCGATCCGGCTCGATATTGCTCAACGCGATTGGCGCTTCGGAACAATAGAGCTCCGCGTCGCGAGTGGTTGCGAGAAGGATCTGACCGTCCTGGGTGAGAAGCTCGACCGGCTGGCGTTCCCAATACAAATGAAGGGTGCCGGTGAGTCTTTGCTCAGCAATGATCTGAAGTGCGCGGTTCAACGGAAAAAATCGCGTATCGCCGCAGAAATCCGCGCCGCCGGTAAGCGATTCTTCGGGAATGTGCGATTGCTCGGCCGCCGGTTCGAACGCGGCAGGCGTCGGCGCCGCGGGCGCAGCCGCAGATGGCGCGGGCGTCCACCATGGAGCTTCTTCTTCTTGGGGGCTCGCTTGCGGGGCGGTCGGCTCGGCCTCGCTCACTTCGCCAAAAGTCGGCTCCTGCTCGATCGGAAATTGCTCCTGCGGCGCCGGTTCTGGTTCGACCGGCTGCGGCGTAGTGGGTTGCGATTCGTCCGATTTGCGAGGCATATGGTTCTCTACGGTTTTGATAAGCAAATCCGATGTGAAAGGTTTATTCAAGAACCCAATCACGTTCGAATGTTCGCTGCGGCTTGCCTGAAGTTCGGCGCCATAGCCCGACATGTAAACCACCGGAATGTTTGCCGTTCCGGGATTCTCCAACAGGCGCCGGCAGACTTCATCTCCGCGCATGTCCGGCAAAATAAAATCGAGCATGATCAAGTCCGGCGAATTGCTTTGCGCCTGACGAACCGCTTCCTCGCCGCTTGACGCGGAAATCACCTCATAATTCGCGTCGATCAAAACTTCCTTCACAAAACTCAACAGCATCAGGCTGTCATCGACCGCCAAAATTTTCGGTCCGTGTTTTTTCTTGCGCGATTTTTTTGGCGCTGCCGCCCCGATCTCGTCCGCGCCGCGGACCGCTTCCATCAGGAGCTGTTGCCAGTCCATCGTGATCGTCTTCTGGCTGGCGCCCGCGTCCGCTACTTCCGAAACGGTTCCACCTTTCCAACGCACGATCTCGTTGAACGCTTCCATTCCCTGCCGGCCCGGCGCTGTTGCATGGCGCACTTGCCCCTTCTCAAAATAAACGCGCGCCTTTTCGCCATTCGGTCCGGTAAACTCCACCACCGAAGTCGCCCCGCTCATGCATTTGAGTTGGATGATGTCGGTGAATTGGAGATCGCGGAGTGTTCCCTGAAATTTCTCCGCCGCCGCTTCGCTCGGTGCAAGCAAGCGTTGAACAAGATCGACAAAGTCCCAATGCGCGACCGGTTTTTCCAAAAAATGAATCGCGCCAAGGCCGGCCGCTTGTTCGCGTTGCTCCGGCACGTGGACGCCGGTGAGGACAATCGCGCGCGCGCTCGGGTGGCTCGTGCGCAAGTCGTAAAGGAAATCCTGGCCGAGATCGGGAATGCCGTCGACATCGAGGACGAACAGTTCCGGCTTCACGCCAAGAACAAGCTGCTGCGCTTCGTGAAGCGTCCTCGTCATTTCTATTAGTGCATCGGGCGCACCTTCCTGAAGCACGTTTTGAATCGCGGCTGCGAGTTGCTCGTCCGGCTCCAACACCAGAATGCGCGTACTCTGTTTAGATTTCTTCTGTTTCATCGATCCTCAATTCCGGAAGGGCAGCCGTTTTTAAGCTGTTAATTGGGTAGCAATGCCTGCTTGGTCAACCGTTTTGCCAGTTCACGGCGGCTCACCTTTCCCCGCTCATTTGTCGGTATTGAATCGACAATGAAAATGCGTTTCGGCACCTGCCAACTGCTCAAATTTTTTCGGCAAAATTCCAGGATGGACGCTTCGCGAAGATCGACATCCACGACCACGCAGGCCGCGACTTCTTCATTACGTCCCGCAGTTGCAGCACGCCCGAACGCGATTGCCTGGCGAACTCCCGGGATTTGCAGCAACACCTGCTCGATCTCCGCCGGGTTCACTTTCTTTCCGGCAACGTTGATCACGTCCGACACGCGACCGACGATTTTGAATCCGTCGCCGTCACGCGCGAGCAGATCGTCCGGAACGAAAACGCCATTGCCGAGTTTTTCTTCGTCCGCTTCGGGAAAATAACCGTCGCCCGCGGCGGCGCTGCGCACCCGCATCTGACTCGATTCCGCGTTGGGATCGATCATCTCAAGATCGACAGCGTTCATCGGCGCGCCCACGAAACCTTCGACTTCGAGCTTCGCTTCGCGATCATAACAAATTCCGCCGCACTCCGACGCGCCGTAGAAGGAGTGGATCGACAATCCAAATCGCTCTCGAAATTTTTTCGCGATCGCGAGCGGCAATGGCGCGCCGGCGGAAATGCAAAGGCGCAGCTTTGGCAGCGGCGGAGGTTTTTCGATTTCGCAGAATGCCTGATAAAAAAGCGGCATTCCCGGAAATACGGTCGCGCCTGTTCGCGCGAGATCGTCCAACACCGCGCGCGGCGTTCGATCGCGGCTCAACACCATCGGCACTCCGCGCGCGATCAGCGGCGTGAGCAAATTGCTGAAGCCGTAGGAATGCGAAACCGGAATGACGCCGAAGTTAAGATCGACACCGGAGATTCCCATCGTCTCGCAAATCTGGTTGCAATCCGCGAGGAGCTGCTCGCTCCGGAATCGGATCATTCGCGGGGTCGCAGTCGTTCCCGAAGTCAGTTTGAAAAGCGTCGGCGGTTTATCGCCCCAGTCAGTAATTCCGCTCTTCGCTGCGACCGAGAGTGCGGCGGTTGCTTGCGGAGTGCTCACCGCCTCGTCGATTGGCAAAACCACATGTTGCGTGCGCAGACACGCCAGGAACGATGACGGCCAGCTAACGTGATTCCCAATTTGAATAGCGCTTGCATTGTGCGGCGGCTTGCCGGTCCGGATTTTAGCCTCGGCGACCGCGTGGTCTTCGATTTGCCTAAAAGTGTAAACCACCTCGCCGCTCGGGTTGAAAATGGCTGGCGAATCGCCTTTTCGGGCAAGAATTTCCTCCCATCTCTCAAGCAAAACATCCGTTGGTTTCATCGCTTGCGTTATCGGCCTGGGCGGTTAGATTCGGCGCTCATTTTCTGACATGAAAGCAGGCATTCACCCAGAATATCACGAGACCGACATGGTGTGCGCGTGCGGCGCGGTCTACCACACCCGCTCGACCCGGCGTGACATTAGAATCGGTATCTGCGCTGCCTGCCACCCGTTTTTCACCGGCGAACAAAAATTTGTCGATACCGCCGGGCGCGTGGAAAAATTCGCGCGTCGCTACGGTAGCACCAAGAGCGCGTTCGCCGCTCTCGCGACGAACGATTCCAATCCCGAACGCATTCGGGATTTCGCCCATGGACTTTGATCTTCTCATTCAACGAAAACGCGAACGGTTCGAGCAACTCGAGCGCGAGATCGCTGATCCGGCTTTGTTCGATAATCGCAAGCTCGCGCAAGAACTCATGCGTGAGCATGCAAACACGAAAGCTGTGCTCGCGAAATGGGACGAACTCGAAGCGGCGCGGAAGCAACTCGATGGCAATCGCGAGCTGGCGACTTCCCGCGATGTCGAGATCGCGGCCATGGCGGATGACGAGATTCCGGATTTGGAAAAGCGCGTCGCCGAGCTCGAACGGGAACTGCAGATCGGATTGCTGCCGCCGGATGAAAATGACGACCGGGACGCAATTGTCGAGATTCGTGCCGGGACCGGCGGAAGCGAAGCCGCCATTTTCGCGGCTGATCTTTACCGGATGTATCACCGCTACGCCGAAGCGGCCGGATTGAAGGCCGAAGATTTGGAATCGAGCGCGTCGGAGCTTGGCGGATTGAAAGAAGTGATTTTCAAAGTCTCCGGCGAATCCGTTTTTCGAAAACTGCGTTACGAAAGCGGCGTTCATCGTGTGCAACGTGTCCCTGCGACTGAAGCGCAAGGCCGCATTCATACTTCAACCGCGACGGTCGCGGTGTTGCCCGAAGCCGAGGACGTCGATATTGAATTGAAGCCTGACGAGATTCGCGTGGAAGTTTCGCGCGCGGGCGGTCCGGGTGGACAAGGCGTGAACACGACCGACTCAGCCGTGCAGGTCTTGCACATTCCGACCGGAACGATCGTCCGTTGTCAGGACGGACGCAGTCAGTTGAAGAACAAAGAAAAGGCGATGTCGATCTTGCGCGCGCGTTTGCTCGAGCGGAAGCAGCGCGAAGAAGAGGCGAAATACAGCGCGCAACGTCGCGGTCAGATCGGCACCGGCGGCCGCGAGGAAAAAATCCGCACCTATAATTTCCCGCAGAACCGGCTGACCGATCACCGGATCGGGCTCACCCTATATAATTTAGATCGCGTGCTTGAGGGCGATCTCGAGGAGATGATCAAAACGCTCCAGGCCGCCGACATCGCCGAGCGTTTGAAGGAATCGTCAATCGCGTGACGCAACCAAGAACTGTGCTCGAGGTGTTGCAATCCACGACCGCCTACTTTCAGAAGCACCAGATTGAGAACCCGCGCTTGAACGCGGAGCATTTGATTGCGCACGCGCTCGGACTGACACGAATGAATCTCTATTTAGAGTTCGAACGAAAACTTTCCGAGCAGGAGCTGGCTCCGTTGCGCGAACGAGTGAAGCGACGCGCCCAAGGCGAACCGCTGCAGCATTTGCTCGGCACGGTCGAGTTTTGCGGCCAGACATTTCTCTGCGACAAACGCGCGTTGGTCCCGCGGCCGGAGACGGAAGAGCTCGTGGAGCTGCTGATTTCGGAAAGCGGAGACCGGAAACCGGAAAGAATTATCGATGTTGGAACCGGATCCGGAATTATTGCACTAAGTCTGGCAACGAAATTTCCCGAAGCGAAGATTCTCGCGACGGACATTTCGGATGATGCGCTCGGATTGGCTAAAGAAAACGCCGCGCGACTCGGCTTGAGCGAGCGAGTTCAATTTCGAAACGGCGATCTGCTCGAAAATTTCCCGGAAAGATTCGATCTGATCGTCGCGAATCTTCCTTACGTTTCCATGCAAGATCGACAATCACTCGCGCGCGAAGTGCGGCATGATCCGGAAGTGGCTCTTTTTGCCGGGCAGAAAGGGGACGAGCTTGTTCGAAAATTAATCGAGCAAGCGCCGTCACATTTGAACCCCGGAGGCATGCTCGCCCTCGAAATTGGGATCAATCAATCTGAAGGATTAACTGAGCTCTTGCGTCAAAAGAATTATCACGACATCCGGGCGAAAAAGGACTATTCAGGGATCGCTCGATTTCTCTTAGCGAGTTATGGATAAAATTCGGATCCACGGTGGGCATCCGCTGAGCGGTTCGATCAAGATCAGCGGTTCGAAGAATTCTGCCCTGCCCATTTTGGCGGCAACGCTCCTCACGCGAGACCCGTGCACGATCCGTCGCGTGCCGGACTTAAGCGACACGAATTACATGCTTCAAATCCTGAAGCATCTCGGCGCGGAAGTGGAACGCGCCAGCGGCACGGTCACGATCGCGGCGGCCAAGATCGATTCAATCGCGCCTTACGATGTCGTTCGCCGAATGCGCGCGTCGGTTTGCGTGATCGGTCCACTCCTCGGCCGTTGCAAAGAAGCGACCGTTTCGTTGCCGGGCGGTTGCGTCATTGGCGATCGGCCGATCGATTTGCATTTGAAAGGATTTGAAGCGCTCGGCTCTGCCGTGCGCGTCGAAGGCGGCAACATCAAAGTGTTCGCGCCGAAATTGACCGGCGCGGTGGTGAACTTACGCGGAAAGTTCGGTCCCACCGTTCTCGGAACCGACAACGTGATGATGGCGGCGGTGCTCGCGGACGGAACGACCGTGATCGAAGGCGCGGCGCAGGAACCGGAAGTTGTCGATCTCGCAAACTTCCTAAACAAAATGGGCGCAAAGATTGAAGGCGCCGGCATGCGTCGAATGATCATTGAAGGCGTAAAGGAATTGCACGGCGTCGAGCACGACATCATTCCGGATCGCATCGAAACGGGAACGTTTCTCGTCGCGGGTGCGATCGCGGGCAAAGGCGTCACGCTCAAGCGCGCGCAACCGGAACATGTGCAAGCGGTCACCGATTCGCTAACCAAATGCGGTTTCAAGATCGACATTAAAGCCGATTCCATTTCGGTTTCTCCGAATGGCGCGACCACGCCGCTGGAATTAACGACGGAACCTTATCCCGGATTTCCGACCGATATGCAGGCGCAAATGTGCGCGCTGCTTTCAACCACCGAGGGGATCAGCGTGATCACGGAAAATATTTTCCCGCAGCGTTACATGCACGTCGCGGAATTGAAACGCATGGGCGCGAATGTCGATCTTGAAGGATCGACCGCGGTCATTAAAGGCGTCGATCAACTTCACGGCGCGCCAGTCATGGCGAGCGATCTGCGCGCGTCGGCTGCGCTTGTCCTCGCCGGATTGAAAGCCGACGGAATTACCGAAGTCAGCCGCGTGTATCACATTGATCGCGGTTACGAGCATCTCGATGAAAAGTTGAGCGAGCTCGGCGCGCAAATCGAACGAGTGAAAGACTAGTTTATGGAAACGACCTCACCCTCGACATCTACCCACGTCCGGACCTGGTGCATGCTCGCGCACGCGACCGCGCTCGTCGGATTTTTAGTTCCAGTGGCCGGGCACCTTGTTGGACCGCTCATCGTTTGGCTCAGCAAACGTCATGATTCGGCGGAGATCGACGCGCACGGCAAAGAATCGATGAACTTTCAAATCTCGATGCTGATTTGGTACTGCGTCGCCGGAATTCTTTGCCTCGTCCTCATCGGAATCCCGATCCTGATTCTGCTGCACTTGCTCAACATCATTTTTGTCATCGTCGCCTCGATCCAGGCGAGTGAGGGCAGACTCTACCGCTATCCGCTGACGATCCGCTTCATCAGTTAACGTTTTTGGTTCGCGCGTTTTTCGATCAGACCGCGCAGCGTTTTCAAGTTCGCGACGTCTTCGCGTAATTCTTTCCCTTTAGGCGTCTCGAGAACTTTCGGAATTTTTCGTAAACGGCGATCGCGCATGATGAATCGAAAGGCGTCGAGACCGATCTGCCCTTTACCGATGTGTTCATGTCGATCCACGCGAGAGCCGCGCGCGGTTTTTGAATCGTTGAGGTGAATCGCAGCGAGTCGATCGAGGCCGATCACGCGATCGAATTCGCGAAACGTCTTCTTCACCCCGGCCTCGCTGCCGATGTCGTAGCCGGCGGCGAACACGTGCGCGGTATCCAGGCAAACGCAGAGACGCGCGGGTTGGCTGACGTTCTCTATAATATAAGCAATGTGCTCGAAGCGATGACCCAGGCATGAGCCCTGGCCGGCCGTGGTCTCCAGCGCGATCTTTGTTTTCACCTTCGGAATTTTTCGGAACACGCGGTTGATCGAGTCGACGATCTTGTCGAGCCCGGCTTCCTCGCCGGCGCCGAGATGCGCGCCCGGATGCATGACGAGAAACGGCAGTTCGAGCTGATCGGCCCGCGTCAGTTCTTCCGAGAGCGCGCGAATGGAGTTCTCGAGAAACTGGGGATTCGTCGCCGCGGGATTAATCAGGTAATTCGCGTGAGCAAAGATCGACAACAATTGTTCGAGAAAAGCGCGGATCTCTTCAGCGGAGAGCGGTCGTGCGAACCATTGCATGTTGTTCTTCACGAAAATCTGCACGGCGGTGCATTTGATCGAGCGACCGCGCTCGATCGCCATGTGCACGCCGCCGCCGATCGACATGTGCGCGCCGAGCAGAATTTGCGATTTGCGATTGTCGATTACCGATTTCTTCCCGCGTTTTCGCTCAGCCACAAATCTTCGCCAAATACTGCGGCAGCATGTCGCGCCAGTAATTCCAGTCGTGGCCGCGCCATTTCCCGTCATCGAGCCAATGCTGAATGCCTTTGGAATTTAGAATCTCGGAGAGCCGATACGATTCGTGTCGCGTGTTGTCCCATTCGCCGGTGCCGATGATGATGCCCATGTGATTGTATTTCCACGGGTCGGTGATGTTCGGCAGATATTCGTACGGGCTGTTAAAATAAATGTTGTCGTCGTGATAGCCGTTGAAAAAATCGCTGATGTCGAACGAGCCGCTCAGTGAAATGAGATGACTGACCGTGTCGGGATGACGAAACGCGATGTTCGCGGCGTGATAGGCGCCAAGGCTCGCGCCGCCGACCGCGACCCGAGGGGCATTGCATTCGCGCCGCGCGTGATCGAACACTTCACGCACGATCACGTTTTCGTAAGCGTTGTGTGTTTTCATCCGATCGGCCGGGTGAATTTCTTTATTGTAGAAACTGTCGAGATCGATCGCGTCCGGGCAGTAAACCGTGACCTTCCCGGAATCGACGAAATCCGCGACCGAGCCGACCAGACCGAAATCCTTGTTCTGAAAATAGCGTCCGAACGACGTCGGAAATAAAATCAGCGGGAGGCCGCCGCCGTTGCCGAAGGCGAGCATTTCGAAATCCCGGCTCAGCCACGGCGAGTACCAGCGGATGTAACGTTCGTTCATTGAAGGTGAAAGAATAAGAAGAGCGGGGGAGCCAGGTCAATTGCCGCTCCTTAAGAAATCGCAGATCGACGCGTACGCGCGGTGGACAAGATCGACATCTTCAACGAACCGTCTCGGTTTGAAACGCAGGCATACACTCACCGGCAACATCAAGCGGCATCGCGCGTTCCCGTCGAAGGTTTTGAAAAACCGGCGCGACGTGCTGGTCTACCTGCCGCCGGGCTATAATCGTTTTTCGCGAACGCGTTATCCGGTTTTGTATCTGCACGACGGGCAAAATGTTTTCGACGCCGCCACTTCGTTCGCCGGAGTGGAGTGGGGCGTGGATGAAACGGCACAACGCTTGATCCGCCTAAAGCTGATTGAACCGCTCATTATCGTTGCGGTTGCAAACATGGGTGAAGAAAGAATTCACGAATATGCGCCCACGGCCGGCGTGATTTCACCGCATGATCGCCCGAAAAAACGCAGCCGAGGATTGGCCGGCACTTACGGGCGATTTCTAATCGACGAATTGAAACCGTTCATCGATGGAAAATATCGGACGAAGCCGGAAGCGGACTTCACCGGGCTCGGCGGATCTTCGCTCGGCGGATTGGCGACGCTTGCCGTCGGAATTATTTATTCCGACACGTTCCGTCGCTTGATGGTGATGTCGCCGTCGGTGTGGTGGGACGACTTCGCGATCATCAGCATTCTGGGCTTCGTCCGCGAAAAACCGCCGCTGAAAATCTGGCTCGACATGGGAATGGGCGAGCCGGAATGGGAACAAGTTCACGAATTGCGCGATGCGTTAATCGACCGCGGCTGGCAACAAGATGTCGATCTTAAATATCTCGAAGTGGAAGGCGCGAGTCACACTGAAGCGGCATGGGCCGCGCGAGTGGAGCCGGCCTTGCGATTTTTGTTTCCGCCACAACCCGAACCCGAATCGACATTTACTGCAAAGCTTTTCCGTAAACCTGGAAAACGCGGGTGAACCCGCCCGCGAATTCTCTGTCCTTCTCGAAGTCGAACTCGCGCTTCGCCGCGATCCATTTTAAATGGCGCGGTCCATCCGGATGGTTTGGATCATAAACGATGTAGGAATCGTTTCCATCCGACGTGCGCGGCCGGTCGTGTTTGTAAACGAGCACGGAATGATTGATGTGCAGAATCGGAAAGTCCGAGAGATAGGCAATGAAGAATTCGTGGCTTGCGAGCGCTCGCTCAAGCTGTTCGTGCGTTTTCGCCTGATAATTCTTGTCGTGCAGATAGAACATTCGGACATTTCCCGCCCGCAAATAGACGACCCAACCGAGGCCGATATTCCGCTGCATCAAAGCCATTTTATCCTGGCTGAGTTGCCGAAGATTGTTGTAACCCGGAATCACGATCCGCTTTTCCGAAGGTAAGGGATCGTGCCAGGGCGGGCGGCGCGTGATATTACGAATCCGTTTCGTCAGCTCGCGGTCATCCACGCGCGGCGCTTTCGGCTCGAATCGCGCAAACTTGTAAAACTGTTCGACCGTGCGGGTCATCACGAAACACCGGCGCGAGTAATGGTGGCCGTACTGATTCTTGTGCGAAACAATGCGGCCGTTTTCATACGTGAACACGGTCCAGTTTTCGAAGGAGAGCGTGTCCCGCTTGTAATTGAAACCATCGGCGGATCCCGCTTGCGCGGAATGAACCACGAGAAAAATCGCTGCAGCCCATCCGGAAAATCGACAACCGCTTCGGCCCATCACCAATGATTAACGCGCGGAATTCGTTTTTGGCTCGGCGAAATTTCCGAGCGCGCGGAATTTTTTGTAACGTTTCTTGAGCAATTGCTCGATCGGCGTTTCGAGCAACTTCGCCAGATTCTTGCGCAAAGCGTTCCCCAAATTGGCCGAAGCCATCTCGTAATCGCGATGCGCGCCGCCTTCCGGTTCGGGCACGACTTCGTCCACCACGCCCAACCGCATCAAGTCCTGCGCCGTGAGCTTCAACGCTTCAGCAGCTTCCGGCGCGTGTTTCCGATCGCGCCACAAAATCGCCGAGCACGCTTCGGGACTGATCACGGAGTAATACGCGTTTTCCAAAATCATGACGTGATCGGCCACGCCGATTCCGAGCGCGCCGCCCGATCCGCCTTCGCCGATGACCGCTGCGATCGTCGGCACGCGCAGAGTCATCATTTCGCGCAAGTTGACGGCGATCGCTTCCGAAATGTGGCGTTCTTCGGATCCGATTCCGGGAAATGCGCCGGGCGTGTCGATCAACGAGATCACCGGCATGTTAAATTTTTCTGCGAGCCGCATTAAGCGCAGCGCCTTGCGATAACCTTCCGGATGCGCGCAGCCGAAATTGCGGAGCACGTTTTCTTTCGTGTCGCGGCCCTTTTGGTGAGTAACGACAACGCAGCGTGTCGAATCGAGCATCGCGAGTCCGCTCGGCATCGCTTTGTCGTCCGCGAAACGGCGATCACCGTGCAGTTCGGTGAAACCGGTGAAGCAACGCTCCACGTAATCGAGCGCGAATGGTCGCTGCACATGCCGCGCGATCTGGACCCGCTGCCACGCGCTCAAGTTTCCGTAAATTTCCCGCCGCGTCTCGCGCAGCTTCGTTTCTATCCCCGCAACTTCGCGGTCAAGATCGACATCGTGCTCGCGGGAGTGCTCTTTCAAATCCTGGAGCCGGCGCTCGAGCTCAGCGATGGGTTTTTCGAAGTCGAGCGGTTGCGCTTGCGTTGCCATCAGTTC
>QHOZ01000050.1:15410-20084 GCA_003219495.1 Verrucomicrobiota bacterium
CCAACGTGCTCAACTCTTCCACATCCGCGGCGGCGAGACCAATTCCCTGCGGCGGCGCCGGCTGGACGACCTGATGCGCCGCGTCCGGCACGGCATAAATCGTGTAACTCTGCGAAGCCATTCGGACCCAGCGCGTGCTGCCAATGAATTCCTTCGTTCCGAATCCGACGCGTTTGCCGTCACGCCACGCCATCACTTCGGAGACCTTGGTTTGAACTTTGGGCGCGGCCCGCGCCGGCAATTTTTCTTCGCGAATGTGGTACTGCTTGAAAAATCCGCCATGATTCAAAAGCACGACCACTTTTTGTTTTCGTTGAACGACAATCGAGAAATCAGGATGCGAAATCAGCAAATGCTCGCCGATGTGCAGCATGATTCCGCTCATGTTGTTCATGCGCATGATCAACTCGGGCGTCGTCTTTACTTTTCGCGCGACCTTGTTCAAGACATCGCCCGGCTTGACGACGTATTCTTCCTTTTCGGGCGAAGGGGTGCGCGAGAGGAAGATGCCGACGTTGATTTCGCCTAACAAATCCTTCGCTTCGTCGGCGTGCGGGCTGGTCGGAAATTTTTGAACGCTTCCGGCAATTTTCCTTCCTGTCGCAGTTTCGCGGCCGCTTCGTATTCGGGCAGGCTTAGGTCGAGCCGCGGCTCGGGTGTTACTTCGCCGCGCTGTTCTTTCGCAACCTGAATGTCTTCCTTGAAGACGTAGTTGTAACCAAACCAGGCGGCGCCGCCGAAAATAATGATCGCGAGAAACAGGACGAACAGCCACTTCATCATGAATTAAAAAGCGCGGGCGATAATTTCATCGCGAAACGGCCGATTTCCAGCCGTAGCGCGCGGAATTGTCAGGTCGCTTTTTCTTCCCCCGGGAAGAAGCGATGCCAGAGCCGGCCGATCGTCGGCTCTTCCGCGTTGCTCCAGGTGTAATGGCAATCCTGACAATAAAATTCTTTCGGAATGATTTTCATCGCGCAGAGCAACCCCACCAGCGCCGGCGTTAAAAATTTCCGCGTCATTTGCGGATACTCGATATTTGATGAGCCGCATTGCGGGCAACGGATAATCGCGGCGCCGATTTCTGGATCACTCGCTTCCCATTCGATCATTAGACTTTGGCAGCGCTCAAAATCCGTGTCGTCCACCATGATTTTCGCGTTGGCCTGCGGGCGCGACATGAAGGCGACTTGTTGAAGATGGCCCTCGTTGTGAATGTCGGCTTTGATTCCGGCTTCTTGAAGGCGCTGTTTCAGTCGCTTCGCTTTGTCCGGTTCGTTGAATGTGGCGATCGTCACCATAGGCCTATTCTGCCCTACCGCTGCGACATTGAGCAAACATCAACTACCGGCCAAGTGCAACACTCGGCGGAGGGAACCATTGGTAGAGAATCAGGTAAACGAGAACACCGGTCACCGAGACATACAGCCATATTGGCATCGTCCAGCGGCCGAGCCGGCGATGTCGATCCCACCGGCGCTGAAAAACCGGGACCAACGTGACAATGACCAATGGCAGCGTGACAAAGGCGAGCAGGATGTGCGAGATGAGGATCGGAAAATAAATCCACGCGATCAGTCCACTGTAGCCGGAAGATTTTTCGCCGACGTGCGCATGATAAGTAATGTAGCCGATGAGAAATCCGGTCGAAGCAACGAGCGCGACGATCATGCACGGGACGTGTCGCTGCCAGATATTGCGCCGGATCCAAAACCAGCCCATCGCGATGAACACGGTGCTAATTGCGTTCAATGAAGCGTTGATCGCGGGCAAGTCCTTGATTGTCATAGTGAGCGGGCAGAAATAATCCTATGCCGCAGCTGCTGGAAGAACCACAACGAACCGAACCGGCGCAAGATCGACAACGAGCTTTCCATCACCGGCTCGCCATTTCGATTCTGCGACTCATCGTTGTGATGGCGATCGCCGCAGCAATCGGCGGCGGGTGGTACATGGCGCGGAAAGGTTTTGGCGGTCGCACTCGCGACCGGATTGTCGAGGAACTGCATCGGCGCGGCGTCGAAGCATCGATTGGACATCTCACGTTGAATCCTTTCCGCGGATTGGTCGCGCGGAACGTGCGCATTTTCAGTTATCACGCGTTCGTGAGTGAGATCGTGCTCGATATCAATTACGCCGCGTTTTTTCACAGCCAGCCGTTTCTCAACGCGCTCGACATCCGCAACGCCGAAGTGACGTTACCGCTCAAAACTTCGGAGGGAAAAATCGAGCAGCCGCAACTGCGAAAATTCCGGGCGCGCATTTATTTTCCACCCGAGCAGATTTACGTCAGCCAGGCCGAGGGGCTTTTCTGCGGCATCCGCGTCTCTGCGACGGGTCAATTGATAAAGCGCGAGGATTATCAACCATCCCCGTCATTATCGGATGAAGAGCGCGAGAAGCGGATGTCGATGTTGCGCCGCGCTGTGACGGAACTCCAGCGCTTCAGTTATCCAAACGGACCGCCGTCCGTGCAGATTAAATTCAGTGGCGATCTGGCCGAGCTGGAAAATGCGCACGCCGAAGCGACGATTCGCGGCAGTTTACTCAAACGCAAGAATTACGAACTGCGCGAATTCCTTCTCGACGCGGAATGGAGCGACCAAACGCTCCGTTTATTGCGCTGCGAGTGGAACGACAACCTGGGCGGATTTGCCGCGACCGCGAATTGGAGCCGGCGAACGAACGTCGCCACTTTTCAGGCGCGAAGCAGTCTCGATTTGAAGGGCCTGCTCGATGCGGCCGATGCCGGCCGCGCTTTGGCGGACGCGACATTCAAGTCAGCGCCGGTGATCGATATTTCCGGCTCCGCCAATTTTTCCGCCGCACGTCCGCAGTTGAAAGTGATCGGCCATTTTGCGATCGACGACGTTTCCTTCAAGAATCTGCCACTCTCGCAATGTCGCGCTGAATTTTCATGGGACGGCGAGCGCACATGGTTGCGTGACATTCGCATCCGACATCCGACCGGCGATATGCATGCCGAAGTTTTTGAAGCGCCGGACGATTTCCGCCTGAACATCGACGGGCCGGTCGCGCCGGGCGAATTGCGGCCGTTCGTTTCGCCCGAGATACAGGATTTCCTGAACGAATGGGAATGTTCGCGGCCGCCGGTGATTCAATTGTCGATCCGCGGGAAAGATCGACATCCGGAGAGCTGGCAAAGCGACGGGAACATTTCGCTCGAGCGCACGCGCTTTCGCGGCCAATGGATGAACAGCGCCACTTCAAAAGTGCATTTCGCCAACGGCGCAGTCGCTTACCAGGACTTCAAGGTCGTGCGCGATGAAGGAACCGGCACCGGAAATTTCGTTTACGACTTTGCGAACCACGAAGTCCGCGTTTCGAACGTGAAAGCGACGATGCGCCCGAACGAAGTGGCGTGGTGGATCGACGAGGATCTTCCGAAAAACGTTTCGCCATACAAATTTCGTCAGCCGCCGACAGTCACCGCGAATGGCGTTTACAAATTGCAGAAGCAGCCGGGGACGAAGCTCGAGATCAATGTCGATGAGCCTGGCGGGATGGATTACGTCTTTCTCGGCAAGACGTTGCCCTTTCAAAAAATCAATGCGCGGCTGTTGTTCACGAACGATCACCTGCAAATTGTCGATCTTCGCGGGAATCTTCTTTCCGGGACGGTGCGCGGAAACGCCGACATTTCGCTCGCGCATGGCGACCAACATTATCGCGCAAAGGTCGCCGCCGATGGGCTCGATTTTCCGAAACTGACGGAGCTCTATTGGAACTTCAAGACCGCGCAAGGCCGGCTCACCGGCAGTTTTGACTTCACCGGCAACGGCGACAACGCGCGATTAATGCAGGGCTCGGGAACGGCGACGGTCTCAAATGGCGACGTCTTCGCGATTCCGGTTTTCGGGCCGCTCTCTTCGATTCTCGGAAGTTTGCTGCCCTTAAGAGCCGCCGGCTACAGCATTGCGCACGAAGCCAAGACCAGCTTCACCGCGAAGAATGGAACTCTTCACACCGACGATTTTGAAGTGGCGGGCCGGCTGTTCTCGATGGTCGGCGATGGCGACGTGCACTTTCTGGACGACAAATTGGATTTCAATATCCGGATCGCACCGAAAGGCGCGGGCGTGCTGCTCACTCCGGTTTACAAGCTTTTTGAATACAAAGGCGAAGGCAGCCTAAAAAATCCGAATTGGCATCCCGCAGTATTTTAGTTCAGGTTGAGTGTCCGGACTGCGCCGCGCGCGGACCCTACTTATGAAGAAAATCGGAATCCTTTTCGGAGTGGAACACAGCTTCCCGCCGGCGTTTGTCGAGCGAGTGAATCAGAAAACCGGCGGCAAAGACATCGTCGCCGAGTTCGTCAAGATCGACAAAGTGATCCAGGGCGAGCCGTGCGGTTACGACGTGATCATCGATCGCATCTCGCAAGACGTTCCGTTTTATCGTGCATTCCTCAAGAATGCGGCGCTCACCGGCACCGCGGTCGTGAACAATCCGTTCTGGTGGAGCGCGGACGAAAAGTTTTTCAACAACGCGCTCGCGACCAAGATCGGCGTCGGAGTTCCGAAGACGGTGCTGCTTCCGTCAAATCAGCCGCCGACAGACACGGGCGAAAAATCATTTCGCAATCTCGAATACCCGCTCGATTGGGACGCGATTTTCAATTACGTCGGCTGGCCGGCGTTTTTTAAACCGTTT
>QHOZ01000228.1 GCA_003219495.1 Verrucomicrobiota bacterium
TTCGCGGACAATTTTTTTCGGCATCGGCAATTGGACGATGTCGAGTGCGAAGCCGGATAGGCGATTCAGATTCTCTTGAAGGGGCTGATAATTTTCGTCGTCGGGATTTTCTTCAACGACAGTTACGACTTCGGTTTCGGAGATAAATCGCGCGAGATCGTCGATGTGACCGTCAGTGTCGTCACCTTCGATTCCATCACCAAGCCAGAGGATTTCTTTCACGCCAAGAAAATCACGCAGGCGCTTTTCGATTTCGGTGCGCGAGAGATTTGGATTGCGATTCTTATTTAGAAGGCACGATTCGCTGGTGAGCAACGTACCGGCGCCGTTCACCTCGATCGAGCCGCCTTCGAGAATCATTTTCGGATAGAAAACCGGGACTTTGAGCAGCTCAGCCACGCGCGTCGGAACAACTTCATCGAGATCGAACGGCGGATACTTGTTTCCCCAGGCGTTGTAATCCCAATCGACGACTGCGAGTTTTGGATCGGCCACGCGTGTCAAAAAAATCGGGCCGTGATCGCGGCACCACGGTTCGTTTGTCGGGATCTCATAATAAGTGAGGCACTCCTGATGCGGCAGCGGATCCAGCACCGCGCGCGCTTCGGCTTCGTGCGCGCCATTGATGACATTGATGCAAACCGGCTCGCTTTCGGTCAGCGCTCCGACCATTTCGCGGAGTGTTGGCAGAACGCGATCAAACGAATCCGGAAAACTAATTCCTTCCCGGCGCGGCCACGAAAGCCAGGTTGCGGCATGCGGTTCCCATTCCGCCGGCATCCGATAGCCGAGCTCGGCTGGAGTTTGCGTGGAAGACATCGCAGCAAACTCGACGCTCAGCGATCAACATTCAACGTCTGCGCAACGACTGGCGCGTGATACGTGTGACACGTCGTGCACTCGGCAACGACTTTGCCCTGCGGGCTATGGCAAGCGGTGCAATTCGCTTTCACCGGCATTAGCACGTCGGAACTTTCGCGACTTTGCCGCGCATGATGACAAACGTCGCAGTTCAGCTGCGTTTGCGTTGCGGGATCGATTTGATGTTTGGCGTGATTGAAATTCGCCTGCGGCATCCAGCGATCGACCAAAATCGGTTTTGTGATTGATGCGATTCCATTCGCGGCCGGTTTTACTTCGTGACAAAATGCGCAGCCGGTAAAATTCCCGCGCGCGGCCGCGCCCATTCCCTGCTGAGGTTTGTAAGGATCTTTCGTGAAGAAGACCGCGCGCTCGAGCTCGTCGCCGGAATGAAATTGGTCGCGCAACGATTTGATTTGGCGATTCACGAAGGACGAGACGTCGCGCTCGGGCAGTTTCTGCTTTAGCCGTGCGTAATCCGCGTATTGCGCCGGCAGACTGCGCAAAGACGTGCGGACAAGATCGACATTCCCGTGCGGGATGCGCATGTCCGGGTTGCGCGAATCGAACTGGAGCGAGTGACACGCCTGACAATTGTTCGCGTAAGTGATTCGCTGCATGAAGCGGCCGTCCGATTGCGGTTGATGGCAATAATTGCAATCGAGCTTCTGCCCGTTCACCGGTGGAATGTCGGACGCGAAGTGGCGTTGGTGATTGAAGCGTAGTACGTCCGGATCGCGCGCGTTCTCACGGCTCAATTGAAATTCGGGATGCGCTTCCCAAAAATTCGTGAACGCCGCAGTGTAACCGGATGCAGGCCGCGGCAATTCGAAAACGACTTGCTGCGACGGATGCGGATGTCGATGAAACGCATCGCGCGGCATCTGCATTCCACGTTGCGCGGACGCGGTCATGGTGGCGGAATTATTGTGGCAAGCGGCGCACTCCGAGCTCGCGACCAAACGCAGATTCGTTAGGCCTTTGTGTTCCTGGTGGCAGACCGAACAGGAGCGATTCTCGACGACGTTCGCTTCATGAAAGTTGTGCTGTTGGTGACAGACTTCGCATTTGCGATCGATCGCTTCCACGGGGACGCCGTTGTGAAAACGATCCCGCAGGGTTTCCCGTAAACTTGCGCGAACGACCGCGCCTTCGTGGCATTTCGCGCAATCGTTGGCGAATTTGCCGTGCGCGGTCGCGATTTTGCCGGCGTTAAAAAAAGTTTCGCGGCCGTAATAGCGAAAGAAAAAGATCGCGATCAGCCCGCCAAAGATCGTTAACAAACTAACGATCAGCCGTGCGCGCCGCCACGGATGAAGGCTGCGGTAGTAACCGAGATTGCCTTTGTAGCGCTCGGCGATCTGTTTTTGCGTGCGCGACGGTTTCGGCATCGGCTCAGTATTTGAACAACGTCACGAACGCGTGCCAAAAGACGAGGAGCAGGAGTAAAAACGAAACCGGCGCGTGAACGAAAAGCCAGGCGTGGAGCCAATGGTGCAGCTTCGCTTGCAGATCGAGCATGCGGCGCTCGTCGCACCAGCTTTGAATTTCTTCGACGCGGTCGCGATACGCTTCCGTGATGCGAAGTTTCACGAACCGAAACGTGTCCTCGGAAAAACGCGCTTTGCCGAGACGCATTCGATCCCCGCGGCGCGCGGAAAGATATGGAATGATTTGTCGATCGAGGAAATCAAGCAGCGCCGCTTCGGAATCAGCGTCGGTCGCGGCAACAGCTTTCGCGGGCGCGACCGGTCGAGGCGGAGTGGCGGACGGAGGCTTCGATCCAGGCGGCGGAACTGATGCGGGAATCGGCGTTGGTGGCGCAACGGATTTGGGTTCGACTGCCGACGGCGCAACGTCGGTAATTTTTTGCGTTCCGGCCGGCACCGGCGCGCCTTCGGGAACACGCGCAGTGGGCGTTCCCATTGTTTCCGGCGGTGTTGATTCAGGCGGCCGCGGTATTGGAACTTTTTCCACGGGCTTTGTCACCGGCGCGGTGATTGTTTCGGCGGTGATTGTCGATCCAACAACGGATTTTGCGCGCGCGGTCGGTGTGCTCAAGTCCGCGGCGGTCGATGCCATCGGCGCGGCTCCGGTTGTCACAACTTTCGCTGCGCTCGGCGCGGGCGCACCGGCGTCGGGTTTCGTCGGTGGCGCGGGTTTGAACGAGTCGCGCATCTTATTGGCAGCGGCGACGAGTTGCGCGCGAATGTGTGGGATTTGTTCGTAAACACTTTCCGCCGGCAGCCGGTCCATCATTACGGCCGGCAGGTAATGCTGCAGAATGAGTCCATAGATTCCGCTCACCATGACCACGATGTAAAGAATCACGATGAGCGTCGTCATCGGTCCGCCCAAACGAAAGCCGCTATGTAAAATCACGAGCGGAATGGTGAGCAGCGTCAGCCAGATGTGCGCGCGCAACCAGCGTTGCACCGTGCCAATGCGCCAAAGCACAATTTTTTTCCGGACACCGAGCAGCGCGGCGAAGATGAAGATCGCCAACGCGATCGTGCCGAAGATCAAGCCAAGCGGAGTGCCGCCGGCGTTTCGATAGACGATCCGCTTTTGCAAAAGTGCGCCCGGCAATTGAAGCGCGGACGGCAACGATTCGGGCGAAAAATTTCCAAGGTAAAGCCAAACTGCAAAGACTGTCGCGAGGACAACAAAAATGAACCACGGAAGATGAGCTCGATTAAGGACACGCATGAACAATTGCAGATTGAAGATTGCAGAAGGCAAATTGGGCAGAGCGAAACGCCCGAAGGGCAATCGACAATTTGAAATCTGAAATTCGCAATTCCATCAGTGAGTACGATGCGTTTCGTAACGCGATGCCGGCGCCCAGGTCGCGCCGATCAATTCGCTTTGCGCGGCGATCGCATCACCGAAGAAGCGTTGCGGATCGACGCGCTTTGCCGCGTCATGCGGGCACGCATAAACGCAACTCGGTGTGGAAAGCTGGGTGCATAAATCGCAGGTGTTCGCTTTGTAAGCGGTCATTTTCTTTTTCTCGATCTTCACCTGCGCGGGCGCGCCTTCCGCGCCTTTGATTTCGGTCTTCACTTCGCGCATCACTTCGAGCGGATGCATGTTGATGTTGCCGTAAGGACAAAGCTCCGCGCATTTGCCGCAGCCGATGCACCAATCTTCGATGATGATCTCGAGATTTTCTTTGCGGCGAATCGAGCCGACCGGGCATTGCGTCATGCAAAGCGGATCGCGACAAGATCGACAGGCGGTGGCGACGAGAAAATGTTCGTAGCGCAATCCGTCGCGGAGTAATCGCGAGACGCCGTCGTGCGCGCTCGCACATGCTCGCACACACGCATCGCAGCGGGTGCAGTTCTCGAGATCGATCAGCAGAAGATTTTGAGCTTCGAATAATCCCTGGTTCAAAAAATCGTCGAGATGCAATCCGCCGGGAATCGTTTTCTGTTGATCGGCAGCGAAGCGCGCGCCGGCGACCGTTTCGATTTGCTCGCGCACCGCGGGAAACTTTTCGAGCATCAAGTTGAAATCGTCCGCCGGAATTTTTACGAGATCGACCGCGTCGAGCGCGGTGCAGGTCGCGGTGCGCTTGATCGATCGAAGCAGTCCAATCTCGCCGAAATAATCGCCGCGGCTTAAATACGTGCGGACCATTTCCCCGCCGGGAAGATGATTCGACACCCGCACCATGCCGGAGCGGATCAGATAAAACGCGTCGGCATCGTCGCCTTCGTTACAAATTATTTGGTTTTGATTGTAAGAGACGAGCTCGACGTGTTGGCGCAAATGCTCGATGAAATCGTCGTCGAGCAAAGCGAACAGCGGC
>QHOZ01000051.1:0-2232 GCA_003219495.1 Verrucomicrobiota bacterium
AGAAGCGGTCCGGCGCGCTGAGAAAGGCGACAAAGTCGTGCTCGCGCGCATTGAAACGTCTCCGGAAGATTTGCGGGGGATGATCGCGGCCGAAGGAATTCTCACTTCGCGCGGCGGCGTCTCGTCGCACGCGGCATTGGTCGCGCGCCAAATGGGAAAGGTTTGCGTGTGCGGCGCGAGTGGGATCCACATCGATTACCAAAAGCGCACGCTCAGCGCGAACGGTACCACGCTCGCTCAAGGCGATTACATCTCAATCGACGGAACCGCCGGCGAGGTTTTTGCCGGCGAAGTGACGACCGCGCCATCAGAGATCATTCAGGTGCTGATCGATCGATCTCTCGACTCGAAGAAAAGCCTGACCTATCGCGAGTACGACAAATTGATGAAGTGGGCGGATGAATTCCGCACGCTCGGAATTCGAACCAACTCGGACACGCCGGAACAAGTGGCGAACGCAATCGCATTCGGCGCGGAAGGAATCGGACTTTGCCGTACCGAGCACATGTTTTTTGAAGGCAACCGCATCGACGCCATGCGCCAGATGATTTTGGCCGGCACGCAACAGGAACGCGAGAAAGCGCTCAAAAAGTTGTTGCCATATCAGCGCGAAGATTTCGTTGGGATTTTCAAAGCACTCGATGGCTTGCCGGCCACGATCCGTTTTCTCGATCCGCCACTGCACGAATTCCTGCCGCACGATCACGAGCAACAGAAAGAGCTCGCGGAAAAGATCGGCGTTTCGGTTGAGAAGATCGCCCGGCGTGTGAACGAGCTGCACGAGTTTAATCCGATGCTCGGACATCGCGGTTGCCGGTTGGGCGTCAGTTATCCCGAGATTTCGGAGATGCAGGCGCGTGCAATTTTTGAAGCGGCGGCTGAAGTTCAGGCGAGCGGAACGCAGGTGCGCCCGGAAATCATGATCCCGCTCGTCGGATTCCCGCGTGAACTCAAACTTCAGATCGACATCGTCAATCGCGTCGCCGGGGAAGTGGCGAAGAAAAAGAAAACCAAGTTCGATTATCTCGTCGGCACGATGATCGAGATCCCGCGCGCGTGTTTGTTGGCGGACGAGATCGCGCGCGACGCGCAGTTTTTCAGCTTCGGCACGAACGATCTCACCCAAACAACGCTCGGCATGAGCCGCGACGATTCCGGAAGTTTCCTGCCGCACTACGCCGAGCTCGACATCATCGACGCGAATCCGTTCGCGTCGGTCGATCAGCGCGGTGTCGGCAAATTAATGGAAATGACGCGCGATCTCGGCCGGAAAACGCGGCCGAAGATCAAGCTCGGTATTTGCGGCGAGCACGGCGGCGACCCGAACAGCGTGAAATTCTGCCACCGCCTCGGCCTCGATTACGTCAGCTGCAGTCCGTTTCGAATTCCAATCGCGCGCCTCGCCGCGGCCCAAGCTGCGATCGCAGAATAAATTATTTCGCTGACTGCGCGTCGTGAAATTTTAGCCACGCTTTCCAAGCGCGATCGTAGTTTTGTTTTTCGGCCCAGAGCTCGCCCTCGATGTATTTCCAATAAGCAGGTGTGCCGTTGCGCTCGCTGAAGTGGCGAACAGTTTCAAGCGCGTCGTCGATCCGGCCATCTTTCTTTTGTGCGCGATAAAGCTCGTAACCGATCGCGTAATTGTCTGGCGCGGCGCGGAAGCGACTCTCGAGCTGGATCCGATCGACTGTGTTCGAGCTCACTCGCGGCAGCGCTGGCGTATCGCCGTAACGCTGCGTCAGATCGTAGGCGCCGCGAAAATCGCCGGTGTTCGCGCGCGCTTTCGCCAATCCGAACCAGGCATAAGGCAGCCAATCGGGATGTTGTTCCGTGGCGCGCGCGAGTTCGCTCGCATCGCCGCGGTCCGACCAATAACTGAAGAGGACGAATTTTTCGGGCTCGGTGAACGATTTCAGCTCGGGATCGTTTTCCAAAACTCTTGCGAGCGCGCGTTTGAAGTCCTCGCCGCTGATTCGGGCCAAGTACGGCAGCGCGAGATCGTGATGGCTCACGCCCAAATCGGCGAGAATCTGGCCGACTTCGGGATTACGGAGCGAAGTTTTATTCAGCATTTGCGAGTAAACGCCCGGACGATCACTGCCGGCGCGGCGCAGTGCTTCGCGCCAAGCGGTCGCAGCCAGAAGCGGTTCGGTGCGCAGCCAGGCATTTCCCTCCGCTAATGGAAGCGTGAAGGAAATCGGTTCCAGAAAACGTGCGCGGCGGAAATCGGAG
>QHOZ01000051.1:2251-11506 GCA_003219495.1 Verrucomicrobiota bacterium
GCGCGCGAGAAATAAAGTTCCCAATCGAGCGGCGACCACTCCAACGCTTTCGATGTGATACGAACCGTTTCAGCGAAGTCACGCTCGCGATTCGAGATCGAGGCGAGATATTTCGCGTTCGTGACGCCGAGCGATCCCGGTAGCAGCTTGTGCCCGCGCGCGGCAACGACCCACGTGCTGCCGATTACGAGTAAGAACAAGCCGACCACGCGAAAGAAGATCGAGACCGTGCGGGACGGCTTGAACGAGTGCGGCCGGTAAATAGAAACGCCGAGCAGAAAAAGCGCCGAGAAAACTGTGCCAACGCGATGCGCCGACACGTCAACGAGACCGTGCAGCATGAAAAGTACGCATGCGATGAGCGTGGCGAGGCGAAACCGCTGATTCGTCCCTTCGCGCATTGGAAAAATCTTGGGCAAGACAAACGCGAGCCCGACGAGTATTGCCGCGACGGCGATCCATCCGGACTCGCTCCAGAGCCACAACCAATCGCTCTCCGGATGAATCGCGCGCATATCGTTGAAGGATGACGCGCGAAAAACGGCAAAGATGTTATTGAAGTTGCCGAGGCCGATTCCGACAAAGGGCGAATCGTGGATCAATTGGAAAACGTCGGAGAAAATTCGCCAACGCAGCTCGTTAGAAATGTCGGCGTTGTGCAGATCGTGAAGATGAAAACGTTCGAGCGTTTCTCCACCGAAAAGGAGAAGCGAAGTGAACAGCAGGAGCAGGAACGAAACGACGAGCGCGATGCTCGATGCGACAGGGCGGCGTTGGCACAGCGAAAAAGCGGCGAGCCAAAGGGCCGAGCCCACCACAAGAATGCCGAGCCCCGCGCGCGAGAAGTTAATGACGAGCGCAGCGATGAGGACGCCAAGACCCGCTACCCAAAACAGCCAGCGTTTGCGCCCTTTGCGGAAATCATCTTGGCCGCAAGCCAGAACGAGGATCGCAGCGAGACCGAAAAGATTTCCGGTTTGATTGCGATTCGGGAACGGACCGAAGTTGCGCTCGTTATGCCAGAACGGCATCGCGCTGTGACGCAACCAAAACAAAATGCAGATCGCCGCGAGCGCGATGACGCCGGCCGCGAACATTCGCAACGCGGTGCGAACTTCGCGCAAACCGAGCCGCTCGCTGCACATCACGTACAGCCAAGCCAAGCCGGCAATGAGACTGCAAATATACGTGAATGTGATCCACGGCTGCGGGCTGACCGTTGCCGGCAGCACAATTCCGAAATCGTTGAAGTCGGTCGCGCGCCAATTTGGTTGGTAGAACCAGTTTGCCGGCAGAAAGCCGGTCGCAGCACAAATCAAGATCGACAACAACGCGAGGTTGATTGCGATTCCGAGCGAGTAACGCGGCGGCCGCACGATCAAAAATATTCCAAGAAACGCGGCGATAATTCCCTCGCCCCATTTCGCAGTCGCGCCGCCGAGAAAACATGCGAGCACCGGCAGCAGCGCGAGAAACGCCTCCGGCATCGGACCGGGTGTGACCCTGCGACCGCTTACAGATTCAGAGAGATCGGCTGCGTTCTCCATCAGGCGACGGGGGCTGACATGGTATGGGAATCGCTTTTAAGTTGAGGCGCAATTGCTTCGCAAGATCGACATCTCATGGGTCGCCGCATTCTAGCACGAGTTGAAGGAGTGCCGCCATCGGGTACTCTCCTGCTCGTCGGCGAATTGTAGTCATGCTCACGCAACGGACGGAAGGTCTCTACCGCCTCTTCCTACTCTGCCAGATCCTCATCGTGGCGGCCGCGTTCTGGCTCGGGGTCTGGATCATGGTGACGTTCTATACCGAGAGCAGCGAGCTGACCTGGAGCCGCTACAGCGTTTACTGCGGCATGCTCGTGCTGGGCGTGACTTTGGAAACGTTGAGCCGATCGCAAAGTTCCTTTCTGCAAAACGAACTTCTTCGGCCGCATCGACTGAGTCTTCGCCAAACCGCTGCCGGCGTTGGATTACTCGTGCTGTATCTGGTCGCGGCGAAGGACGCATTCATTTCGCGTGTGTTCCTGTTCAATTTCGTGCCCTGGCTTTATATCGCGCTGCTCTTTTCGCACTACTATCTGCCGTCCATTTTGGCGCGCGGAATTTTCAGGCGCGAAGACCGAACGATCCTGATCGGATCGAGTCAACGCGCCGCGCAATTACGCGAGTGGCTGCAGCGCAAAGCGGAGATCGGATTTCGCACAGTCGGATTGATTTCGGACGAGGAACGAATTGAAGATGTCGATCTTCCATGGCTCGGAAAACGTGATCAACTTGAGCAGGTCGTGCGCGATCACGCCATCAACCAGGTGATCCTGCTCGAGTTCCCGCTTGGCAACGAAAGTAGCCAGGACGTCATTCAATTGTACGATCAACTCGGCATTCGCTTGCTCATCCTGAGCGATCTCGAGGAGCGACTCCGGCATTCCGTGACGCACTTTGAAGACGGCGGCTTAAAATTCATCGGATTGCGTCAGGAACCACTCGAGAATCCGCTCAATCGATTCTTGAAGCGCATGATCGACATCGGGATTGCGCTTCCGGTCATGGTGTTCGTTTTTCCGGTGCTGGCGTTCGTTGTTTGGATCGCGCAACGCTTGCAATCACCGGGCCCTCTCTTCCACGTGCAAAACCGGGCCGGCATGCAAAATCGGCAGTTCAAGATTTACAAATTCCGTACGATGCA
Source organism: Verrucomicrobiota bacterium (assembly GCA_003219495.1). Next base: position 4,940 of record QHOZ01000051.1, read on the forward strand.
TTCGGGCAATGGTGAATTGTCACGGCAAGCGAGCGAGGCGGACGTGCGCGTTTATCCGCTCGGGAAATGGTTTCGCAAACTCAGTCTCGATGAAGTCCCGCAATTTTGGAATGTCCTGCTCGGCGACATGAGCACCGTTGGCCCCCGTCCGCACTTGATCGAGCACAACCAGGAATTCGCGCGATTCCTGGCGAACTATCATGTGCGCGCGTTTGTGAAACCGGGTATCACCGGTCTTGCTCAAGTGCGCGGATTCCGCGGCGAAGCCAGAGATAATTCAGACATTCAAAATCGCGTCGCGTGCGACATTGAATATCTGGAGAATTGGAACCTCTCGCTCGAGATCGCGATTATCCTGCGAACTTTTTTCCACGTGCTTCGCCCGCCGCGAACGGCGTACTAAATAACGCGCGCTTCAGGCCGGGTCGCCGCCGGAAGAAGATCGCGTTTTGCTTACGCGGCAGGGATTACCGACCGCGACGACGTTGTCCGGAATGTCTCGCGTGACCACCGAACAAGCACCCACGAGCGCGCGGTTGCCAATTCGAATGCCGGGCATGACAAACGTTCGCGCGCCAACGAATGCGTCCTCGCCAATCGTGATCTTCGCGACCGTCAACGGCACTGCGGGATGATCGAAATCGTGACTGCCGCTGCTCAAATAACTTTCCTGCGCGACAATTGCGCGCGCGCCGATTTCGATTTCGCCAAGCGTGTTGATATTTGCGCGGTCGCCGATCATCGCGCGATCGTGCACGGTGAGATTCCACGGCACAGAAATGCGTGCGCGTTGATGGATGAACGGACTGCCGTCGATCTTCGCTCCGAAGGCGCGCAGCCAAAAAAGTCGCCACTCGTTTAACGGCTTCGGCGTCCAGACACAGAAAAACGTCCAGGAAAATTCCCACAACAGTCGAAGCACACGGTCCCCGAACGGCCACGGGGATTGGTGAGCGTCGGTCTGCTCGGGATTAACGACTTGGTGTTGTTCCATCAATTGCCGCCCGAAAGAATGTTTAACAGCGAATCGACAGCACGGCCAATCTCAAAGCGCTCCGCGAAACAACGGCGCGCGTTTGCTCGCGCGTTCGCGCGTTGCTCGGGCGAAGTTTCCGCCCAACGCTGAAGTAATTCGCGTGTTCCGTCCACGTCGTCATCCGAAGCATAACCGGCGCCATCTTTTTCGATCTCGCGCCAGATGTTGATCCGATTCGAAATCAGAACCGGCAAACCTTCCGCGAGCGCTTCGACCACCGCGATTCCAAAATTTTCCTGATGTGACGGCAAAATAAATGCCTCGGCGCTCGTTAATGCGCTGCGCTTCAAATCGCCTTCGAGCATTCCCGGAAAAAATACTCGCGATCCAACGCCCCTGCGCTCAGCGAGCGATTCCAATTCCGGCCGCCAGCCGACTTGATCCGGACCGGCCAGCACGAGCGAGAAATCTTTCGCACCGCGCGCCGAAGCCAGACTTTCAATCGCAAGATCGCAACCTTTTTTCGGATGAAGCCGGCCGAGAAACAAAATTAGGCGCTGGCCGCGAAGCTCCGGAAATCGTTCGACGAACATCGCGCGTACGGAATCGGTGATTGGCGGAGGCGCTTCGACGCCGAGAGACGAAACGCGCTCGCGACAACGATAAAGCCAAAACGATTCGCGCGCTTCGTCGCGTTCCTGCTCAGAGGTGAAGATCACCGCGGCCGCGTCTCGCAAGATTCGATATTCGGCCCACGGCCAATAAAGCCATTTCTTCAGATGCTTGAGCGGATAAGTACGCTTAAACCAGGGATCGAGCATGCCGTGCGGAAAAACGTAGTAAGGAATTTCCGAGCCGGCGAACCGTCGCCATGCCGCAAAGCCCGGATATTGCCAGGTACCATTGACGATCAGGCGATCGTAGTTGGCGCCGTTTTCGCGCAGCCACGGCAGAAGTCTTTTTGAGTATCGATAAACTCCCGCGCCAACTCCGAGCGCGTGAACTGGAAGATCGACATTCGCCAGCCAAGGGGATGCAGGATCGTCCAGCACGACGATGTCGATCTTGTGACCGCGTTGCGCCATTCCCCGTGACAGAGCAAGGACGGCCGCCGCGACGCCGCCGGCGCGCGGATCGAGCGTTGGCAGCAGCTGCAGGATTTTCAAATCACGTAACCATCGCTGCGCAGAAAATATTTGCAGTCAGGTGAAAGTTTTTTCAGCGGCTCGGCCGGCACGCCGCCGTAGAGCTGATACGATTCGTCGAACGCTTTGTTCAGGAGAGACTTCGCCCCTAGCACTGAAAAATCGGGAAGCGCGCTTCCGCCGAGCAGCACGCAGTTGGTTCCGACAAAACAATATTTGCCGATGCGCACGGGCAATGACGACTGACAACTTCGTTCAATGTCGACACTATGGGTCATGATTTGAGATTGGAACCCCGCGAATGTGCTGAAATCGCCGATCGTCACGGAATTCGTGCAATCAATGAAATGCCGGTGCGTGATCGCGGCGTGCGCACCGAGAATCAATTGCGCTTGTCGATTCGTTTCCGCGGCGAAATGCGGCGACGGGCCTAACGGACAGCCCGTGATCCAGTTTCCTCTGCCGATGAACGCGTGCGGTTTCAAATGTAGGAGCGCGATATTCTTGCAAATCGTGAGGTGATCAATGCGGCTTCCCTCCTCCATGATCAAGCGATCGGGAAAAATCAACGCGAGGCCAATGTGGCAACTCGGATGAATTTGATAGCCGAACTGCTTTTCCAGGAACGAGCGCCGAATCTGCCACGGAAGAATCGCGCTTAGCAGCAAAAGTAACTTTTTCATATCGTCGCGCCGAGCTGGCGGTAGATCTCGATGTAACGCGCGATCATTTTGTCAGCTGAAAATTGCGCCGCGTTCCGTAAACCTTTCTCGACCCAGAGCTGGCGTGTTTGAGCGTCGGCGAGCCGCAAAATGTCCGCCGCGAAAGCATTTTCATCTTCGGCGAAGTGAAAGAGTCCGCCCTCGCCCGCGGCTTCGCGCAGTGCCTCGGTGTCGCTGCAAACGACCGGGCAACCGCACGCTTGCGCTTCAGTGACCGGCCATCCGAATCCTTCAAACGTGGATGGATAAAGCAGCGCAAGCGCGCAATTATAAAGCGCCTCGAGAACTTCACACGGCGGATTGTCGATCTGCACGATGCGGTCGCGAATTCCCAGTTCATTGGCGAGCGCGAGCATATGTTGGTTCAACGGCTCTCCGGCAAAAACCAATCGCGCATCCAACCGATCATTGGTGGCAGCGAAAATCCGCAGGACGCCATCGCGATTTTTCCGTGGCAGATTTGAACCGACGTGCAAAATGAACCGCTTTCCGGGCCGCAATGTTGTCGATTCGAGACGACGCCATGCTTCCGGCTGCGGAATCACGTGATAAGGATAATTCAGCCCAAGTGGAACGCGCTCCAGACGCGGCGAAGTTCGATCGGGGCTGACTAAACGAACGGCGTCCGCCATGGTCGCTTTCGACGTGCAGGCAAGCATCGTGACGCGCCGCAGCGCGCGGAGGATCCACCGTTGCAGGATTTTTCCGGTGAACGACATCGGGCAGTGCGTTTCTTCGCCAAGCGCATCACGGACCGCGAGCAAATCGTGGCACGTCACCAGCACTGGCACGTTGGAAATTTGATTCGCGTAAACCGCGTTCGAATGATCGCAGATGTGAACAACGCCTGGCCGCCGCGCGAGCTCGCGCTTCAGCGTCCAGCGAAACAAAATGTATTTGTCGATGTAAGCGAGCCATTTTGCGATGAAGCCGCGCCCATTCCGAAATTTTCCGAGAAACGCCGGGGGCGCGAGCAACTCCGCCGCGACGCCCGCATTCGTTAGGCCAGTCAGCATCATCGTTCCAAATCGCTGCATGCTGTGCTGCCGATCGAGCAAGTAGTTACCGATCAACAGAACCATTGGTGTGATCGCTGTCGGGCCCGTAAATGCGAGCGGCAAAGGGTGATCGGCGCGGCAAACGTTTGGGTTCGGGCGCGACTTGTTCAGGAACGTCTGAATCAGTCGCTTCAGGAGGCGATTGCGTTGCCGCCAGGCACAATCCGTTTAGAAACGCCGCGAAACCGAGGGTGGTTGGCTGTCCAAGCTGCCCGTTTAGCAACGCCAGAAAACCGCAACTGAATAGTAACAACGGCAACGTCTTTCCATTGCGCCAGAGCGCGCCGAGGCTTAACCAACCGATCCTGAAAGTCAGCGCGACACGCCACAAAAGAAAGGCGAGACCAAAAATGGGGCCGCTCTCGAGCACAACGCGCGTCCATTCATCTTCGGCAAGCAAGAACGCAACGCGACCCATAAGAAAACGCGCGCCTCCGGCCGTTCCAATTCCGAGGCCGTAACCAAACAGCGGCGGCTTGTCGAGATTTCGCAACGCGACCGTGAACCCGCTCAGCGTCCGATGCGCCATACCCCTGATGATGGTAGTATCGCCGGCTTCAGCCGATTCGGTAAATCGTGCCGACAAAACAGTGAGGCCTTCCCGAAGGACCGGCACGCGACTGACAACGATGCCAGCAAAGATGACGATCAAAAAGATGCGGCCAAATTGGTTCACCGCCCGCGGTCGAATCAAAAACATCACGAAGATCGACGCCACAATCAGCAACACCGACGCGACACATCCGCGGCTGCCCGAAACGGCAATGCTAACAACCAGCGCGGTGCCGGCCGCGAAAAGCAGCCACGCCTTGTAAACGCCTTTGGTCAACGCGCCGTAGAGAACGAACACGGCGGTCGCACTGATGAAAAAGATCGCGCCGGAAACGAACGAGAACGTTCCGGGCGGCCGGATTTTGCCGCTGCCGGCGGCGAGTTGCAAAGCTTCGCTCGAGCCGACCGTTTTATTAATGAAGGAATCGGGATCCGCCTTGAACTGCGCGATCATGATTAAACACATCGGCAGCATAAGGAGCAGAAACCACCAGCCGATCTTCTTCACGTCCGCTTCGTTCATCACGGTGCCCATTACGAAAATGAGCGGCAGGTGAAGAAAGTTGCAGCGGAAACCGTAGAGCGTGACTTCGAGAATTAGCGTCCACGGAAAATACGTTTCGAGAACGGTCATGCTCACGAGGAGCGTAATGACTCCGAGAATTCCGAGCGATACGACGTAGCGATTGAACGGGAACAGATGCGCGCGCATCGCGAGCAGATAAATCGCGATCACCACCGGATCGCGAACGATAAGCAGCGGATTCGAAAGTTGTGGAACCACCCACTTACGCAGCGCTCCTTCAAAAATGAGCAGGACCAGATACGTCCAAATCAAGAAGCGGATTTGGCGAATGGTTTTGCTGCGATCATACACGGGCGGCTCATTGACAGCCACAGGCATGGATGACCGCCTCGGTTCGGAGACTGCTCTCATCGGCGGGCACCTTACTGTGCCATCAGTTCTTGTGCCACTGCCACCAACCGGCGGCGATATTCTTCCCAGCTATGCAAAGCCGCTTTTGCCCTCGCCGCGCGCTTCATTTCCATCAAACGATCGCGATCGCGATTGAGCAGGTCGAGTTTTTCAGTAATCGCGGCGGCTGAGCGAATTGGAACGAGAAATCCGTCCACGCCGTCGGTGATTACATCAGGGCCGCACGTATGTGCGGTCGCAATCACCGGCGTGCCCTGAGCCATTGCCTCCAACACAACCAGACCAAATCCTTCAAAGAGCGAAGGGAAAACGAGCACATCGTGCTCCTGCATCTCACGCAACATGCGCGCGTGAGGAAGAGATTGGATCCAGCGATACTTTGCCACCGCGGCATTGAGCGCAGGGCAATCGTTCACCGTTTTCTGACCGAGCAGAGTTAAATCGACCGCGTCGCTGAGTTGTTCGACTGCTTTGAGCAAATAGGACAATCCTTTGCGTTGACCGAGCGCGCCGGCGAACAACACCTTCAACCGTCCGGATGAATTCATGATCTCGTTCGACAGCGCGGGCGGCGCGCCGTACGGCACGATGTCGATCTTCGAACGCACCGGCGCTTCGTCCAATGTCGCTTTTGTGAACGTGCTGGCAACGATCACGCGATCGGCGAGCTGAAGTTCCTCGTCTTTGCGCGCCAACTTTTCCGCGCTGTCGCGTTTTCCCGTTAACGTGCTTGCCCATTCCGGTTCGCGCTCGGCTTCTTCTGCGAAGATTTTTTGCGCGACGCGCCAGTAACCAATCGGCAAATCGTAAATGCGCGAGATCCCGCGCTCGCGCGCGGTGCGAAATGTTTCGAGCGCGCCGTCTTCATACGCATAAACCGCGCGGCAAATATTGGCGTCGTGCAGTCGCCGGCTGACTCTGCGATCGAGTTCATTCATTACCGAGTCGATGCTGAGCATCCCGCGCTCGTGTTTCGGAGAAACTCCGAGCTGCGTTGCGATCAGCCGGCCAACTTCGCGAAATGGAAGCGTGCGGGTTCGCGATCGAATCGAAGGCGCGAACGAACGGCGGGCGAGCGTTTCACGAATCGCCGCCGGTAAAATCGAATTGAGTGGCGCATCTTCGTTCCAATTGATTGCGGTCCAGAATTCCGCGAGCAAGCCGGCCTCATCGAATG
>QHOZ01000051.1:11539-15628 GCA_003219495.1 Verrucomicrobiota bacterium
CGGTCGGATGCGAAACTAAAATCATGATCGCGCGTTTTCGATTACGTTGAGATAAGCGGCCGCGGCGACGGGCGCGCGAAATTTTTGCAGGTGCTCGCCGGCGCGCGCGCGCAACTTTGCTTCGGTCTCGGGCAAAGTGAGGATTTCTTTCAGCGCGCCGGCAACTGCCTGCTCATTCCCGTTTTCGAAAGTTAATCCACAAGGACCGATTGCTTCTTTAAGTCCGCCATCTCGCGATCCGGCGACGACGCAACCGCAGGCAATTCCTTCCAGCGCGACAAGGCCGAACGGCTCTGCCCAGCGCGATGGAACAGCAAGAATTCGGTGGCGATTGAGCGTTTCGGCGAGCGCAGTGCCGGAAAGTTTTCCGGTGAACGTCACTTGTCGATCTAACGCAAGCTCAGCCGCAAGTCGTCGCAGTGTTTGTTTTTCCGGTCCGCTTCCCACAATCGTCAAATCCGGCGTTAATCCATCGCGCTGCAAAATCGCGAGCGCGCGCAAAAGCAGATCGGCTCCCTTATCCGAGACCAATCGCCCCACGAACACGATTGTTCTGTCGCGCGTAATATTTGGCAGCACTCGAAACACTTTATCGTCGTAAGGATTACCGATGATTTCCGCCGGCACGCCGAGCCGGTCCGCCACCGCGCGACTGATTGCGATGTTTTTTACGGACCGCAACGACGCGTACTTGATTCGATCCTTCCAACGAACGCGGCCCCGCGTGTCCTGAATCCAGGTGTGATGCGCAATGACGACTGGTTTTCGCAAGAGCAACGCCGGAATCAGACTGCGCAGACTGATGTTGTTTTGAAAAAACAGATCGCTCCAACGAAGAAGCGTGATTAGATCGACAATCGACGGGCGTCGCGTGAACTGATAGCCCGCTCCCGCAATTGCGTCGCCCGGCGATTCGGTAATGACATGCACTTGGTGCCCGGCGGCGACGAATTGTTCGGCGAGAATTTTCGAAACGGTTTCAATCCCGCCAACGCTTGGATCAAACAAGTAGGAAGAAAAAAGAATCTTCAAAACAGCTACGAATAATTATTCCAGACGGTGCGCAACATTTGTTTACGCTTCGCGAGCTTTTCGTTCGCGATGGGATCGGTCGCGGATTTGCCCGCCAGAATCATCGCCTCCGCGAAATGGCGAGCAAACAACATGGGCTTGAGCAGGGCGACGTGTTTCCCGCGATGGCGTTGCAAAAGCTTGAAACGATTGCGATGAAAATCGAGCGCCCGATTCGCCGACCAGGCGGAAAGTTGCGCGAGATTGTCATGCACGACGTGATCCGAAGCGATGACTGCCATCTGCCAGCCAAGCTTCGCGCAACGCCACGCCCAGTCCAGATCGCTGTCGGAAAATGGAAACGCGTTTGCGTCGAACCCACCGCTTTGCTCCCACGCTTCACGGCGCACCAAAAGTGGACTCGTGAAAACAATATCGCACGTGCGCCAGCGAATCCCGTCGCTCGCCTGCCACCCGGAATTATTCGGCGCGTGCATACCGAGATGCGCGGCGATGCTTTGCCCCAGTCCAAACGATAGCGTGCTCGGAAAGCTCATTCCGTATCCGAAAAATTCGCCGTCGTGATGTTTCACGGTGAATCCAGTGGCCGCGAGCTTCGGTTCGCGTTTCAAGAGAGTGATCGCCTTCTCCAGCGGATCGACATCGTTCAAGTAATTGTCCGTTTCATACAAAAACAGCCAGCGACAATCGGGATAACGCGCGGACGCAGCGGCGCAGGCTTGATTCACACCATCCGCAAACGAACTCCGGCCCGGCGGCGCTTCGATGACGGTGAGATTGTCACCGGGATTTTGTTGCTGCCATTGTTGCACAAACTCCGCGCTGCCGTCATTGGAACCGGCTTCGAAAACAATGATGGCCGAACCGAACGACGCTTTGTGCAGTGACTCGGTCAGGGAAGTGATTGCGGCTTGCAGAAGCGATCGGCGATTGAATGAATTGATAATCGCGACGAGCTCGACTTCTTTTTGCGACTGTTCGTTCATTTCAGCGCAAAAATTTCAACAAGGCGTTCAATTAGATTTTCGGAAGCAATCTGCCGCCGATAACAGGCGTAAATTTCGCCGGCGATCCTTGCGCGCGCAGTTGCATCCGGAATTTCGGCGCGATCTTGCTCGATATAAAACGGGCCCGGCATGCGCTCGCCATTAATCACGACCGGCGAACCAGAGTGCGGTAAAACGGTAATGACCGCATGCGCGCAGAGCGACGCGAACGCGCTCGATTTCAAAATCACCAGCGTCTCGACGTTGGGGCGATGAAAGTAATCAAGCCAGGCGAAGGAACACGTTCGTAAAATCTCCGAAGCGTCGCCCGCGGCGATGCATGGTCGATAAGTTGTTTCGATTCCAAGATCGACAAGAGACGAGCGCGTTGCCGGGTTTTCCTCCCCGCCGAGCAGAAATAATTCACGCGGCGCGATTGAATCGGGAATGCGCGACATCATTAGCCGAAAGGAGCGCAGCGAACGTTGCGTTAAACCTGTGCCGCCGAAAATTGCCCAGCGATGCGGATCGCGATTTGCAATTTCCTCCGGAGGAAGCGCCGGCTCGCCGATTCCAGATGGAATCGGATGCAGATGAATTTCCGCGTGCGGCATGAGCCGAATGAGCTCGCGCCTGAAATTGTCGCTGCTGACGAGGCAAACATCCGTCAAACGCGCGACGGACTTGGCCAGGTCAATTTGAAATGGTTGCAGCCAGAAGGCGCTCGTCCAGGGCGGGCCGGAGGCATAGATCTCATGAAAGACAGTCGCCATTCGTCCGGGATGTTTCCGCCGCAGCGCGCGCAAGATCGACAACAGTCGAAACGGAACGCCGCGCTTTTGATATCCGTAATTCACATAATGCAACAGCACGCGATCGAATTTCGCCTTTGCGTTTTCGAGCAAGCCTTCAAGCGGAAGGACTTGGAATCCGCGCGTAGTTGTCGGCGAATTGGTTCTGAATGTCGCGAAGATCGTGTCGCATCCGAAGTCGTCCCGCAGCTTTCTGGAAATCGTGAGCGCGTAATCTCCGACCCCGTCGATCCCTCCGGGAACTCGCGGAACGATTTGCAGAAGGGTGCTCAAGACGAAACGGCTTCTCCTCGGCGCGGCTGATCAACGGATCGTAATTGGCTAAGCGCTGTTTCGTATTCGCGGATTGTGTGGGCGGCAATTTGTTCCCAACGAAAACGCGCCGCGATGTCTCGAGATTTCGTCGACAACGCCTCATAGTCGGCTTCATTCATTCGCAAGATCTCAATTGCGCGCGATGCGAGTGACCTCGTGTCTCCTGCCGGAACCAGAAATTCACGATCGTTCCCAAATATGTGACCCGGCCCGGGAACGTCATAAGCAACCGTGGGAATTCCAGCGGCCAACTGTTCAATCACGGAAATGCCAAATCCTTCGATGTAACTCGGGAAAAGGCCGACCACGCACTCCGCAATCAAATTCGGAAGTTCTTGCGGCTCATAGCTTATGACGCACCGGATTGACGCACGTGAGGAGGGCTGGAGATCGCGCAAAACCGTTTGTTCGTCGCTTATTGTCCCAAGAAACGCGAACCGCGCGTCGGGCACCACATTTAAAATCGAGCGAACGATCTTTCCCCAATCGCGCGATCCTTTGCGCACTCCCCACATTCCGAGAAAACAAATTTCCTTTCGCGCCAGTCTTGTCTTAGCGTGCGGTCTCCGCTGGTGAATGCTTTGTTTTTCTTCATCGTTGGGAACGTTGAAGAGATCGCAATGATGAAGTGCGCGATCACCGTTTCGGTGCAGAAACCACGAGGCGAATGTGTAATAGAGCCGGCCAATCAATTTGCCGCGAGGTTGGTCGGGCCAGCGCCGACGACTGAATTGAATGAATTTGGCGTAATCCAAATAGAGGCCGATCGAGCGAGCAACCAACAGTCCGGTAAAGCGGACCGATTTTTTTGAACACGGAAGTGTTCCTATTAAACAATCGATTACATCGAACGCGCCGCCCCTCTCTCGAACAAAGCGCGCTGCCCGATAGGGAAAGATTGCCCGACGCCAGGCGGAAAGTGCACGCGAGGCGGTGGCCTTCGG
>QHOZ01000053.1:0-6942 GCA_003219495.1 Verrucomicrobiota bacterium
TGAATTGGGTAAAGACGAGACAGGATTAACTGGATTATTTGGATTTCCTGAATTGGAAGCGGTGCCGTTTAAACCTTCAGAGCTGTTCATCGTTAATCCTGTAAACCTGTCTACAAAGTCAGAGGATTAACGGCTGGCATTCCCTTCGGCGGCATTACCCGCATCAGGTTCAAGGGGTCGTCGTTTTATCTCTGCTCCATCACTCACCCACGCTCGGCCTAATCACCTCGCTTACTTGTGCTGAACGTTTCGATAATCGGACCTCTCAGCCATCCGGCTCCCCCGCTTTCGCGGCACACTAGTGCCGCGAGCGACCAGTGACAAGTGACGAGTGACGAGCCAGACAGAATCGGCCTAAAGGAACCACGGCCCTCTGCGGCAAACCAAAAATCAGGAAACAAAAGATGAATCAGGGGAGCGTAAGCCGGCGAAAAAGTCTCGCTTTGAGACAGACGCAGAGAGCGGGGCCGAAGGTCGGATTTGGCCGGAAAACGAACAGGTTTTCGCGCCGATTAAAAAATACGCATCCGCCGAAAAAAATTTGTTGCCAGTCCAAAAAACCGTGTTTAATTCGGCGCTCTCAAGAATTATGTCCCCCCTTTCAGTTGTAAAAAAACGGTCATTTCGTGTCGCGATCGCGTGCTTGTCGCTGTTGATCGCGGTTTCAATGAGCACGCAGGCAGCGCCGGCGCAGATTAAATCAGGCGGCGGCAAACATTGTCTCTGGCAGGTTAAGAATGCCAAGGCGCCGTTCTATTTACTCGGCTCGATCCACCGGTTGCGCGACAGCGATTATCCCCTGCCCTCGACGATCGACGCGGCGATCGCCCAGTCGAACGTATTCTATTTTGAGACCGATCCGAACCACGACGGTGACATGATGCAAAGGCTGGAAAATGCGTCCAAGCTGCCGCGCGGCGTGGAAATCAAGGAGCGGGTCCATCAGAAGACGTGGGATTATCTGCGGACGGGCGCGCGCGGCGGAAGTTTTGACTGGGTGCATCTCAAGGCCTGGGGAATTGCGATGTTTCTGCTGGATTATCCAATGCACATGCGCGTGAGCGGTGCCTACGGCGTCGATTACTACGTCGAGAAAAAAGCGCGCGCGCGGAATTGTTCCATGCGCGGACTGGAAAGTTTGGACGCACACATCGCGGTGTTCGGCGGAATGAGCGACATCGAAAGTGAAGCTTATTTGCTGGAGGCGATTGTCTATGCTGATCATCGCGAGTCGGAAATGCGCGATATCATCGCAGCCTGGAAAACCGGGAATATTGAGAAGTTGGCAATCGCGCAATGTTCGCTGGATCCCGGTCATCGAAAACGCGATCAAGTCCGGCAAGCCAACAATGGTTGTTGCCGGCGCGATGCATTTCAGCGGACCGAACAGCGTGATCGCGATGTTGCGCGCGCGCGGATACGAGATCGAACAACTTTAATTTTCAATCCCATCCTATGTTTCAAAAATATCCCCTCAGTGTTGTTGTAATGTTGCTGACGTTTGCGGCCTGCTTTTCCCCGGCGCGCGCGGACGAGTCGATCGACACTCTGCTCAACAAATTGCCACCGCCGCAAAAGATTGTGCGTCCTCGCGTGCAACAGGCGATGCAAGATCCAGCCACGAAAGATCCGCTGGTTACTCGAGCGCTCGCCGCGGGCGACGCCGGCGATAACGGAACCGCGCTGCGACTCGGGCGCGAACTGGCGCAAAAAAGTCCGAACAGCTGGTTCGCTCATTCATTTCATGCAGCGTGCGCTTTGGACGCGGAGCAATGGGACGAAGCGCGCGGAGCCGCACAGAAATCACTTTCGCTTGGCGGAAATCATGGACTGGTTCACCTGATGCTCGGAGTTTCCGAAATGAATCTCGGTCACTACGCAGCGGCGTTGCCGTCCCTTGAGCAGACGAACAAACTCCAAGCGACCTGGGCCGTTGGATGGTTGCTTGCCAGTGTTTGCGCCGAACACTTGGGCCGACACGACCAAAGTATCGCGTTCGCGAAACGCGGAACCTCGATTGAGCAGGACTGGATTTACACCTGGATCCAATTGGGACGCGCGGAAAAAGCGGCCGGTCATCCGCAAGAAACGCTGAATGCAATTGTGCGCGCGGCGGCGTTGAGTCCGAGCAGTGCCGGCGTGCTCGAGGCGGTCGGTTACAGTTACATCAATCTCAATCGCATCGCGCAGGCGATCCAACCGCTCGACCGCGCGGCGAAGATCGACACCGACAATTATCTTCTGGAAGGGCAGCTCGGCTATTGTTTGGAAATGACGGGGCAACCGAAAGCCGCGGTCAGTCACTTGCGCAAATCGGTGAGCTTGAATCCAAACTACGGCCCCGGTTGGGAGCAATTGGGTCTCGCGTATCTCAAATTGGGTCAGCACTACGACGCGATCAAAGCGTACGACCGCGCAACACAACTTGTCCCCAACTCGCGACACGCGTGGCAAAATCTGGCCGCCGAATATCGCGCGGTTGGACGCGGGGCGGACGCTCAACGAGCGCTTGCTCACGTCGGAGGCACGACCGCATCGCCGATGAGAATCGCGAAGAGAAAGTGACGAGCGAAGACTGCGATCCGCGATCAGCGGTCAGCTAATCAATTCAATCGATACGGCTGCAGCCTATTTAGCTGCAGCTTCCGGTTTGATGTTGGTGTGGAAAATCGCCAGCCACTCGCCGTTCTCCATTTTCCAGACCGAACCCGCGTTATAAGTTCCCGAAGCGTCTTTGCCATCGACCGTGCCTTCGATCTTCACGGTGTAGGTAGTGACAACGACATCCTTTTCATCAGAGAACATGTCGAAGTCGCTAATGGAAAACGATTTCATGTCCCACTTTTTCATACCGGCGAGTTCGTCCGACATTTTTTGAATGCCGTCGGAGTACACTCCGCGGAAATCCTTATCCACGACTTTCTGGAACTCGTCGGCTTTTTTGTCTTTGTATGCCTGCCAGGCGGATTTTTCCTTGGCTTCCATTGCAGCCTTGTCCGGCCCGGCGAACGAAACGGCAATCGCTGCAAATAACAAAACAACTGCGCAACTCAGAGATTTTTTCATAAGTAGTTAGGTTTGTTCGGCAAGCGTAGACCCGCCGATAGACAACGCAATGCAAAATGTCGCGAGACGCTGCGCGCAATTCCCGGTTTACTATTAAGAGCCACCGTGAAATATCGCATCGTCTCATTGTCGATCTTCGCCGCAATGGACGGCATTTCATCTGGCGAATCAAAAATGCTCCCGCGCCGTTTTACATCGTCGGCTCGATGCACGCGTTGCGGCAATCGGATTATTTCGCGCTGCACGATTTCGACCGCGCAATCAACGAGTCGCACTTCTTCATTTTCGAGCGCGATCCGACCGCCAACGATCCGGCGGTGCTTTGGCGCAAGTTACTGCCACACGCTTCCTACTCGCGCGGCCTAACGATTCAGCAAAAGGTCAGTCCGACGACATTCGCGCTCTTGCGACGAATCTCGCGGATCCCGCAATCGGCTTACGAAACGCAAAAGCCGTGGGCGATCGCCGTTTTGAATCTCAAGGCGCAAGGAATGGACACGGTGAAGTCCCGCTTCAGCCTCGATCATTACGTTTACGAAAATGTGCGACATCGCGGGCGCTTCGGCGGCCTCGAGACGATCGACGATTTCGCGCGCAGTTTCACCGAGATGAACGATCGCGAGAGTGAATCGTTCCTGCTTCAAGCGATCGAATATGGTCAACGCTCTCCGGAATTGCTCAACGAAACAATCGCCGCATGGAAAGCGGGCAGTCCGCAGCGGATCTACGAACTTTATGCTCCACGCAAAGCGGGTGCGAGCGGCTATTGGCGTTGGGTCGAGAATCGAAGCGCACGTTGGCTGCCGCGAATCGACAACGCGATTCAATCGCGCGAACCGACAATGGTAATCGTCGGCGCGTTGCATTTAGGCGGACCACGCGGCTTGATCGCGCGTTTGCGCGAGCGCGGTTACATCGTCGAACAAATGTAACGCGAACTTGCGAACAGCGCGCGATAAACGATTTGCCGCCGAGACGACGGCCCCTACAGTTGTTGGATGAAGAAATTGCTGTTCGCTTCGCTTTTGTGCTTCGCAGTTGTTTTCTGTCTAAACGCGCAAACTGAGCCCGACAAAACACCGCCGACAAAAAAATCGCCCACCGACACGAAGAAGTCGGCCGCGCAAAAAAATCCGGCGCCGGTTCCGAGCTCAGGCGCGAACGGCGGCGACGCGACGGCGAAAGCGAAAACGGACGCCAGCTCGAATGCAAAGCCGATTGATCAGTCGAACTTCGACACTTCGGTGAAGCCCTCGGAGGATTTCTTTCTCTACGCGAACGGCGGTTGGATCAAGCGCACCGAAATGCCGGCGGACCAAACGCGCTGGGGCAGCTTCAACATTTTGATCGAGCAAAATAACGACGCGCTACACGAGATCGCGGAGAAGGCGGCGAAGACGAACAGCACCGATCCCGATTCGAAAAAAGTCGGGGACTATTACGCGAGCGGCATGGACGAGAAAACGATCGAAGCGATGAAAGCGAAGCCGCTGAAGGACGAGTTGGCGAAGATCGACAGCATGAAAGACAAAAGCGACGTGCTGAAAGAGATCGCGCATTTGCAAATGAGTGGAGTGAGCGCGTTTTTCAATTTTGGATCGAGCCAGGACGACAAGGACAGCACGCGCGAGATTGCGCAGGCGGTCCAGGGCGGACTCGGAATGCCGGACCGCGATTATTACACAAAGGACGACGAGGCTTCGAAGAAACTTCGTGAGCAATATGTCGCGCACGTGACAACAATGCTGACCTTGCTCGGGCAGCCGGCGGCGAAATCCGCCGAAGACGCGAAGAAGATCATGGCTTTGGAAACTTCGCTCGCGCAAGCGTCCCGGACACGCGTGGAGCTGCGCGATCCGGAAAAGAATTACAACAAGATGACGCAGGACGAGCTGCAAAAGCTCACGCCGGATTGGAATTGGGGCGATTATTTCAAAGAGTTAGGCCTAACTAACGCGGGCGACATCGACGTGCATCAGCCCGACTTCTTCAAAGCGGTGAACACCGCCTTTACCTCGACATCGCTTGATGATTGGAAAACTTACCTGCGCTGGCATTTGATCAACGCGACGGCGTCCGCGCTTTCGAACGACTTCGTTCACGAGGACTTCAACTTTAATGAAACAACATTGCGCGGAACGAAGCAGATCAAGCCGCGCTGGAAACGCGTGATCACGTCCGAGGATGGCGAGATCGGTGAGGCGCTCGGCAAACTTTACGTGAACGAACATTTTCCGCCGGCGGCGAAAGCGCGCGCACTGGAGCTGATCAACAATTTAAAGGAAGCGCTTTCGGATCGAATTAAATCGGTCGAGTGGATGGATGAGCCGACCAAGACCGCGGCATTGGAAAAACTCGCGGCATTTCAGGTAAAAATCGGTTACCCGGAAAAATGGCGAGATTATTCGAACTTGATGGTCGACCGCGGCCCGTTCGTCTTGAACGAGCTGCGCGCGGAAAATTTCGAGGCGAAACGCCAATTGAACAAGATCGGAAAACCGGTGGATCGCACGGAATTTGGAATGACGCCGCCCACGGTGAACGCTTACTACAATCCGAAGCTGAACGAGATCGTTTTTCCGGCGGGCATTTTGCAGCCGCCGTTCTTCTTTGCGAACGCAGATGACGCAGTGAATTACGGCGGAATCGGCTGCGTCATTGGCCATGAAATGACGCTTGGCTTCGACGATCAGGGCTGAAAATACGACAAGGTCGGCAATCTGACTGACTGGTGGTCGAAAGAATCGGCCGATGCCTACGAGAAACGACGCAAAGCAGTGGTAGATCAATACAGCGAATACGAGCCGTTGCCCGGCTTGCACGTGAACGGCGAGCTCACCCAAGGCGAAAACATTGCCGACATTGGCGGTGTAAAGCTCGCGTATGCCGCATTACAAAAGGCGCTCGACAAACATCCCGAGCAGCGCGACCAAAAAATCGACGGCTTCACGCCGGAGCAGCGCTTCTTTCTCGCGTTCGCGGGAATCTGGCGACAGAAGATCCGCGACGAAGAACAGAAACTTCGTTTAAACATGGACCCGCATTCGCCCGGACATTTCCGCGTGAACGGCCCGCTTTCGGATCTGCCGGAATTTCAAAAAGCGTTCGGCATTCCCGACGGCGCGCCAATGGTTCGCGCCGCGGACAAACGCGCTGACATTTGGTGATCCATCGGCAACAGGTAGGGGCGATTGACCTCAATCGCCCGCTAGCATAAAACAACGAAATTCTCCCCACCCATCCAGTTCGCAAGCAGTTAGATCATACGGTCGGGTTTCACGGACGGTTCGGGGCAACGTTTTTCGTGACGATTTGTTGCAGCAAGCGGGGCGTTAACAAGCTCTGCTACGACGACATTGCCCACTCTGTGTTTGAAACGGCGCGCAGATATCACTCACTAAAGCGTTGGCATCTCAAGGTGCTCCTTTTGATGCCCGATCATTTACACATGCTGGTTGCCGTTGATGGGGAAACGATTCTTTCGAATCTGATCCGAGACTTCAAGCGAGTCACAGCGCGCAATGCAAAAATCAAGTGGCAGCGAAATTTCTTCGATCACCGTTTGCGGCGCGGAGAAAGTGAGAATGAGAAGTGGGAATACATTCGACAAAATCCGACACGGACAGGGCTAGCTTCACCGGATGCACGTTGGCAATACGTGCTTGTAGAGGCTGATTTAGAGCCGTAGTCAAACCGGGCGGTTCGGTGAACCGCCCCTACCGATGAACTATTCCGGCGCAACTTTGCCGCCCCAACTCAAAATCTTCGCTTTCGTGCCGGCCGCTTCGGCTTCTTGAATGTTGCCCGCGCGATTATAAAACAGCGAGAGGCTCGTCCAGCCGATTTGATCGTTCGGTTTTAACTCGACTGCTTTTT
>QHOZ01000053.1:7170-8847 GCA_003219495.1 Verrucomicrobiota bacterium
CGATCGCGCATCCATTCCATGAACACGTATTCGCGCGCGTTCTTGAGATAACGCTCTTCGAGTTTCGCTTTGGTTTCCTGGAACTTCGCGGGATCGGGCGGTTCTCGTTTGTCCATCAAGACGATGAACCCGCCGTCCAGCCACGGCATGAAATCGCTCACCTCGCCCGGCTGCAATTGCGCCGAAACATTTTTGATCATCATCATGTCGGCCGGCTCATCCTTCGGTTTTTCGTTCGGATTTTTCGCATCGAGATCGTCGCTCAAGGTGAACGGCTCGATCTTTTCCGCTTTCAATCCGCCGGCTTGCTCCAAGGTAAATTGCAACGGCTGTATATTCTTCAAGCCGTTCCTCAATGTCTCGGCCGCCTGACGCCCTTCGCGTTCGCCATTTCGCGTGACCGATCGTTTTTGATTTGATCGACAATGCGCTGCTTCGCTTCATCCAAAGTGAGCGGGTGCGCCTCGACGAGCCCAGTCAGATGCAAAATCACAAACCCGTCGGGCGCTTGGACCGGGTCGCTGTTCGGATCCTCTTTCGTCAACTTGAACGCCGTCTGATTGAGTTGCGGGTTGTCTTTTAATTTCGGATCCGGCGCCGAGACAGTGAATTCACCGGTCGATTCCACCGGCAGTTGAAACTTCGCCGCGACCTGATGAAAATCCGCGCCCTTGTCGACCAATGCCTGCGCAACATCATTCGCGCGATCGGCCAGTTTCTGGAGCGCGTCGATCCGCTCTTTGTCTTTCAATTTCTTCTGCTCCTCGCTCAATCCGAGCCTGACGAGTTCCACTTTGCGTCGTTCTTCGCTCTTCAGCTCGCTTTTGTGCGCGTCGAAATACTTTTTGATGTCGTCGTCGTTGATTTTGATCTCCTTGAGAAAATCGCCCGACTTTACGCGCACGACGTTCACGAAATTTTTTCCGTAAGCCTGCTCAAACGTCGACTTACTCTCGCTTTCCGGAAGCGAAACGCCGGCGACCACAATCTCTTTGATTCGTGTCAGGCAAAACTGATCGCGCGCCAGATCGCGCAATTGTTCGTCGGTGAATCCTAGCGACGGCAACAGATTCTTCTCGACCTCGTCGTACTTCGCGGGATCGAAACCGTTTTGCCCTTGGAAGTAGGGAAAATTTCTCACCGCGTTCACCACTTCCTGATCGGAAGGCTCGATGCCCAACCGTTCCGCTTCGTGGCGGAGAACGAGTAAATTCAGGATGTAAGTGACAACCTGCTGGTTGCCGTGGCTTCCCGGCGCGAGGCCGTCCGTCAGATCAGTGAGGCCTAGAAAAGTCGCGAGTTGAAACAAACTACCGTAGCGACGCGCTTCGGTCATCGTGATTTTCCGCCCATACATTTTCACGAAGTCATTCGCGCGAATATTGCTCCAATCACTCTTCACGAAGTACAAACAGAAAGGGATCGTCAGGACGGCGATGACGATCATGAGCCAGTTGCGATGCTTGCGAAGAACCTTGATCATGGGATTGGGTGGGCGGCCAATTTACGAGCTAACGAAACTCCGCCAACTGATTTTTCTATAGCGATTCGGCGGTCTGCTGAATCAGCTCCCAGACATTTCGTACATGTTGCTCGGTCGTAAGCACATTGCCAAACCCTATCCGCATTACGGTCCGGCCCCGAAGTTTTGTTTGATTGATGTAACCTCGCCCGGAC
>QHOZ01000053.1:8861-11227 GCA_003219495.1 Verrucomicrobiota bacterium
TCGACGTGAGACTTCGTTCGTGGAACCGACGAAGCGAAAACAGATCACCGGCATCACAATCGGAGCCGCGACCTCGAAGCGTTTGTAAGCCTTGATCCAATCGACGAGCAAATTCGTTAGGCGCATTTGATCGCGAATGCGAGAAATCATTCCTGCGCGACCGAACGTTCGGAACACCATCCACGCTTTGACTGCGCGAAAACGGCGGCCGAGCTGAATGCCGTAATCCATGTAGTTTTTCTCGGCCTCGATCGTGTCGCCTTGCAGATATTCGGGAACGAGCGTGAAGACACGGCGCAATCGCTCGACGTTGCGGACATAAAGCACGCTGAAATCGAAGGGAACGAACAACATTTTGTGCGGATTAATCACGATCGAGTCCGCTTCGCGCCAGCCGTTCGTGATCCATTCTCCTTCCGGCAAAAGCGCGAACCCGGCGCCGTAAGCGCCGTCGATGTGCAGCCAGATTTTATACTCACGACAAATATTCGCGATCTCCGCGACCGGATCGACGCTCGCGGTCGAGGTTGTCCCCACCGTCGCGACGGCCGCGAGCGGTTTAAACTTCTCGGCAAGATCCCGCTCGATCATCGCGCGCAGCGCAGCCACATCCATCCGAAACTCGTTGTCGGTCGGAACGCGCTGCACATTTTCTTCGCCCAAGCCGAAAGCGATCGCCGCTTTCTCAACCGAACTGTGCGCCTGGTCTGACGTGTAAACGCGAAAGCGTGGAAGATTTCGTCCGGTGAGTCCGAGCGTGCGCGTGGACGGCGCGGCTTCTTCGCGTGCGACCGCGAGCGCGTGCATTATTCCGACTGAAGCCGTGTCGTAAACAACGCCGCCGAACTCGTTAGGCAGTCCGAGCCATTGCCGAAGCCAATCGAGCACGCGCGTCTCGAGCTCGGTCGCGGCTGGAGACGTGCGCCACGTCATCGCGTTCACGTTGAATGCAGCGGAAATGATTTCGCCTTCAATTCCCGGCGCCGTCGATGTCGATCCAAAGTAAGCGAGAAACTGCGGATGACTCCAATGCAACATTCCCGGGACAATGAGACGTTTCACGTCGTCAAAAATTTTGTCGAACGTCTCGCCATTCTCCGGCGGCTCGGTGGGCAGCGCGGCTTGGATCGCGCCCGGCTTTGCGTTCGGCGCGACACGAAGTTGCTCAATGTTTTCGCGATAATCGGCGAGCCAGTCGGCAAGCTCATGCAATTGTTTGCGAAATTCCGGAAACGGAACATCGCCGAGCTCGGACTGCGGAGTGTGCGCTTCTTTGTTCAATGGCGGCTCGCCATTTTAGCGGCGATGCGTCCGCCTTCAAACCAATCGCGTCCGATTCCTTTGCTCAACAAACGCTTGCCGAACGGGTAACCGCCGCGCGTAAGAAGCCAATAGAACGCCCAATACGTGCTGAACATGCGTTCAACAATCCAAAGCGGCGCGAACAAGCAGGCAGGAAACGGAAAATATTTGCGCGCGTCGCCCCGAAACCAGCCGGCGAGTGCAACCAAGATCGACAGTAGAAAGGTCGACAACCACTTTGGATCGACAACCGCGATCGCAATAGAAATCGGAAGCAGCGAGGCAAACAAAATGGTTTTGAATCGCAGACCGAAATCTTCGTAGGCCTGCCGCGGACGTTGCTCGAGCCATTTGCGGAGAGTTGGAGCGCGTTTCGCGATGAAGAAATCATTTTCGAACGCGATGCGCGCGCCGTGGCGCGCGAAGTGTCGAATCAGTTCCTCGTTATCGAACAAAACATCGCCGTCGTACTCGCCGGCGCGGAGAAAGGTTTCACGTCGAAACCCGCACGTGCCCGGATAATCCGCGGTCCGCAACGTCGCGCGATTAATCAACATTCGGGCCGACTCGGTAAGAGCCCACACGGTGTAGCCACGGCTCTCCGGGCCGTCCTGACCGCCCAGAGGGCGGTGGCTACAAAGCAAATAGTTTTGCGGACGGACGACTTCAAAGTCGTCGAGCAGCGCACACATTCGTTCGGTGTCGATCTTCGTGTAACGAATGTCGTCATCGGCTAAAATAATTTTCTCGTGCGTCGCAAGCGCAATTCCGGTGTGAATGCCATTCACTTTGTCGTTCAGGAACTTGAAGCGCGGATCGACATGTTCGTGCCGGCAGAGATCGCCCCAGATTCTTTCATATGCCGCAAAAACCTCAGGCGGCGATCCGTCGATCACGAGCACTTCGCAGCCGGCCGCAGCGAGTGTTTTGAAATAGGCGGCGAACTGTTGCGCTTCCCATTCGCAAAACGTCGCACGTCGTATCGGAAGCTAATAGGTGCACGCACTCACACCATTATTTCGGCGGACGCCCCGGCGGTGCGTCCCTACCGTTTTTAGAATGCG
>QHOZ01000052.1:0-2345 GCA_003219495.1 Verrucomicrobiota bacterium
CCTTCCAAAAAACGTCGGTCAGCGCCTTCGTTGTCCAGGAATCTTTCTGAGCATAACTCGACGCCGGAAATGGTCCGAGGCGCGAAACGAGCGCCGTCAGACTTTCTCGGGTTTGCATCAACCCGGAAAAAAGCGTAACGCCATTTTGGTCGCGCACAAGATGTCGATCTTGCAAAAGCCCGACTGTTTTGGCGGCGGCGATTACGCTTTGGCCACCCGCAGCCCGCACAAGTTCGGAAATGGTCGGCACGGCCAGATATTTTCCGGCGTAAATTTCGTCCCCCTTGCGCACGACCGCCGGGTTTTCCACGTCGCTGACCCTCCGATTATCGATCTCGGGCCGGTATTCGTGATTAGCAATGATGCCCGATCGTGCCGGCCAAACCCCGGTCACGAGCGCGGTTCCGTTTACATTGGTGGCGGTGGGATAAACCGAATGATGATTGCGAAAAGTGACGCCTTGCTTGCCGAGCTGCCAAAGGGTCGGGCAATTTTTCTCGGTCATCAGATCGGGACGCATTCCGTCCCAGACAACAATCAGGACTTGCCGCGAAGGCGGAGCGGCCACTTGCGCGAGCGCGGCGTTTGCGCAGCAAGTCCAAACGACGGCCCATAACATCGACAGATGCGCGTTGCGAAAATATCGGGCCGCGAGATGATGCATCGCGCAAAAATAGCCGGTTAATCCCGCCTGACGAGAACAGGTTGACCATCTTCACTACCTTTTTAGCGTCGCCGAAATGCACCGGCTTTTCATCCTGATGGTCGCCGCGGCCGCGATGGTGCGGGCGTCGGCTGAAGAATTGATTCCCACCAAAGATGGCACGACCTGGACTTATGAAATGACGGAAGAGACCGGCCCGGAGTTTTCGCTCACCGGTGCCAAAACCGGTCTGGACGGGAAGGTTCGCACGATCGCGCTTTATCGAATCACCGGAACGCAGGATGTCGATGCGCGAACATTGCAGAAATTCGAAATGATCCGCGACGGTGTCGTGACTAATACCGATCTCATCAAGGTAGGCGACGCTGGAATCCTTTGCTACGCGCGAAGCAATCAGTACGGCGAACTAACGAAACTCGATCCCCCGCAGACCATCGTCGAGGCCCCGCTCAGATCCGGCATGAGCTGGGATTTTAACAGCCAAATAAGCAACGCCAAGGTGCGCCAGCATTACGACGTCGTCGGAGAGGAAGATGTCCATCCACCAGCCGGACAGTTTCGCGCTTTCCACATCCATGGCGCGCAAACCGAGCCGATGCGGATGACGATCGATCGTTGGTTCGTTAGCGGAATCGGCATCGTCAAAGATGTGACCACAACTGAAACGCCTGACGGGGGCTTGCTTCGACGCATTTCCCTCGAGCTCAAGAAGCGGCCAAAGATTGCCCCGAGGCCGGAGGTCAAACCGCTTCCTTCGCCGAAGAAGATTTCCGTGACAGTCAGCAGAGCGCAGACCGGTCAAGCGGCCAATCAGTTCGACGCCGGCACGCCCAAGATTTATGCGCGCTGGCAGGGGCCGTGTCGTTTGGGTGGCGGAGAAGGTCCCTGATGTTGCGCCGCCCGATCAAATCATCGATGAAGCCACTGGGCTCGCGGACAATCCCGATGCCCACGGCTTTTTTACCCTCTCGCGCCCGGCCGACGGCTGGACACCTGGCGACTATCGGGTCGATTTCTATCTCGGAACCGAGCTGATCGATTTTGCTAAAGTGAAAATTACAAAATAAGCCGGTAGGGCGAGACTCTGTCGAGCCGACGAATGCGCAAAATTCTTGAATCCAACGCGCTTCCCGAGTGCATCGAATCCAAAGAAAACATCATGAAGAAAACCTACACATCGCTCTTCATTGCCATGGTCCTTGGGGTGGGCGGTTGCAACTGGCAGGGAATCCGAGGTAACGGCCACGTTGTCACCGACCAACGCACGCTTGAGGATTTTTCCGAAATTTATGCGAGAGGCGGCGCTTTTAACATTGAATGGCGCAGCGGCCCACCCTCAGTGGCCATCACGACCGATGAAAACCTGCTCACTCACATCGAGACGCGCAAGATCGACAATCGCCTGGAGCTGCGCACTCGCGAGCGTCTCCGCCCGAGCCATGGTCGTAGCATCAGCATGATCGTTTCCAGTTCCACCCGTTCGGGTGCCAAGCTCAGTGGCGCGGCCGATCTAAAGGTGTCGGCGCTCACCGGGCCGAAGTTCGCCGTCGAATCCAGCGGCGCGGCGGATGTCACGCTCGACGGCACGGTCGACGAGTTGCTCGCCGATATGACTGGCGCTAGCGACTTAAAAGCGAAAACCTTGCGGGCGCGAACGGTGCAGATCTCCACCACCGGTGCG
>QHOZ01000052.1:2434-3220 GCA_003219495.1 Verrucomicrobiota bacterium
CGGTGCGGGATCCATTCGCCACAAGGAGTAAAATCATGTCATTCCTCTTTGTTCTCTGGATAATGGTTTGTAACGCAGCCTCCGATTAATTCGCGCCGCCGCGATGTGCTAGGCTCATCGCGTGATGGAAAATTTCATCTGCGTCCAATGCGGAACGCAGTTCGCTGAATCGGCATCGCCTCCGCCGCGGTGCCCAATTTGCGAGGACGCAAGGCAATTCGTCAGGCATGGCGGGCAAGCCTGGACGACGCTCGAACGATTGGCGGCGGACCATCACAACCGCTTTGCCGACGAAGCACCGCAGCTCCGTGGCATTGGCACGGAACCGGAATTTGCCATCGGCCAGCGCGCGTTGCTTCTGCAATCGCCGGGCGGAAATCTGCTCTGGGATTGCGTCACCTTACTCGACAATAAGACGATCACCGAAGTAAACCTGCGCGGCGGCATCCGGGCGATCGCGATTTCGCATCCCCATTTCTATTCCGGCGTGGTTGAATGGGCCGATCGATTTGATGCGCAAATATTTTTGCACGCGCAAGATCGACAATGGGTCATGCGCCCAAGTCCGCGCATTCAATTTTGGGAAGGAACGACTCTGCCGCTGTGGGACGATCTCACCCTGATCAACTGCGGCGGACATTTCGAAGGTGGAACCGTCCTGCACTGGCCGGCGGGCGCACGCGGGCACGGCGGATTGCTGACCAGCGACATTCTCACCGTTGTGCAGGATCGCCGATTCGTCAGTTTCATGCGCAGTTACCCGAACCTGATTCCGCTCAGGCCAGC
>QHOZ01000052.1:3412-4304 GCA_003219495.1 Verrucomicrobiota bacterium
CGCGCGATTAGTGAATAAATGAAACAGCCCTTCACGATTCGAATCCTGATCTGGTTCGCCGCGTTTGCTTCCGCGGCAATGTACTTGTCGATCTTGCTCGCTGTATTTCAGATCGGTCCAACAATCATGGGCGGCGAGCGGGTCACCCGCACGGAGTGGCTGCACATAGCCGCGCCGCTCGTCGCTGTCATCGGAGCATTGATGGCGCTCATCGCGTATGGGTTCGCCACCGGCAAAGCGTGGTCGCGTCATCTTGTCCTGGCGATCTTCGTTCTCATTTTCATTTACGCTTCCGTCCTCGGGACGCTCAATGCGATCCATCGCGCGATCATGTGGCGGGCCATCTTCAACGCCAGCGTGTTCGGTTCGCTCTCGGTTTGGTATTTCTATCTCAAACCGAACGTCGCCGCTTACTTCCGCGAATTATCGCAGCGATGAATTGTAGGGCGTCTGTGCCAGACGCCGGCTTCTCTGTCATTCAGAAATTATTATCAAATCGCCGTCTCACAGAGACGGCCTACAAATTATCTGAAGCCTTTGCCTCGCGCGCGAGTCGATCTAATCGATTAACCGTCTCAGTAATGTCCGCTTCGGTCGTTCGCGGATTGATCGTGCAAAGCCGGAGTGAAGTCGCGCCTTTCCGCGCAACATCGCGTCCACGAGTCTTGTCTGCAGTTCATCATCCTGACCAAAGCGAAAACAAACGGTCGCCATTTGCGCGGGCGCAAGGATTTCCCAGCCGGACCGGGCGCGCAATTCACCCTCGGCCAGCTCGGCCAGCTCAAACCCGCGGGAGATCGCCTCGCGAAACGCGGCGACGCCAAATGTCTCCAGCGAAAGCCAGACTTTAAGCGCGCGAAAACTGCGGGTGAGTTGAACGCCGTAATCGCAG
>QHOZ01000229.1 GCA_003219495.1 Verrucomicrobiota bacterium
CGACGGTCTCGCGTTTTCAGGAAGCGAAGATCGACATCAACGTGCTCGCTTTCACAACGGTCGCCGCCGTGCTTGCCGGAATTTTGGTCGGCGCGTGGCCGGCTTGGAGAATTTCCAACACCCAGACAATCGCCGGCGCGCTTCACGAAGTCGGTGGCCGCGGCTCGAGCAGTGGCGCGGGACAACAGCGAATGCGCGCCGCGCTCGTTGTCACTCAAGTTGCGCTCGCAATTGTTTTGCTCGCAGGCGCCGGATTAACGCTGAAAAGTTTTTGGCACGCGCAGAATGCGCCGCTCGGTTTTAATCCGCACGGCATCGTCACATTCCCAATCTCGTTGCCGGAGGCGCAATATAAGGCGGAGCAACAGCAGAACGCGTTCTGGGACAATTTGCTCGAGCGCGTCAAAAACATTCCGGGCGTCGAAGCCGCCGCGGTCAGCGCAAACAGTCCTTTCGATGACAACGAATGGGACAGTTATTTTCACGTCACCGGCACGCCGCCGGTGCCGCTCGGTCAGGAACCCTCCGCCGAAGTGAGTCCGGTTTCGCCCGATTACTTCCGCGTGATGGGGATGTCGATCTTGCGCGGTCGCAATTTCGGCCCCGAAGATCAACCCGGCGAAAAAGGGCACTCGCGCTCCATCATCATCGACGAATCTTTTGCGCAAAAATATTTTCGCGGCCAGGACCCGGTCGGTCAGCATATCGACGACAACCAGACGCGGGACAAATCGCAGCCGCCCATGACCATTGTCGGCGTCGTCGCGCGCACCCGCAACGAAGCGCCCGGCGAAAACAACGTCGAAAAATTGCAGTTGGTTGAAGAATATCTTCTCGCGTCTCAGTCTCCGCAGAACGGGAACAATCTCCACGTTCGCACGAATCTCCGTGACAGCGGTCCGCTTATTGCCGCGGTCCGCCATGAAGTGCACGAGCTCGACCCCGATCAACCGATTGGCCCGATCACAACCATGGAGCAGGCGATTTCGGCCAGTCTCGCCACGCGCAGACTCACCATGGTTTTGCTTGGCGCTTTCGCGTCGCTCGCGCTCGTGCTTGCGAGCGTCGGTCTTTACGGCGTGATGGCGCTCACCGTGACGCAACGCACCCGCGAACTTGGAATCCGGATGGCGCTCGGCGCGGCGCGCGCGAATATCTTTCGTCTCGTCCTCGGCCACGGCGTTTCGCTCGTTGGTATCGGGATTGCGCTCGGACTCATCGGCGCAATCGCGGTCGGCAGGATATTAACGTCGCTGCTTTACAATGTCGCCGCGCTCGATAGTGCCGCGGTTCTCATTGCGATTCTCTCACTTGGCGCCGCTGCGTTGGTCGCGTGCTTCGTGCCCGCGCGTCGCGCCACACGTGTCGATCCCATCGTCGCCTTACGAACGGAGTAAAATATGAACCAGATTCGCTTTGCATTTCGTCAGCTAATCAAGAATCCCGGATTCGCGGCGGTTGCGATCCTCACCCTGGCGCTCGGCATCGGCGCCAACACCGCCATCTTCAGCATCGTTAACGCAGTTTTGTTGAAGCCGCTCCCTTATCCGAACGCGGATCGGATCATGGTATTGAACGAATCGGGCGGCGGTCAGGAGTTTTCCGTTGCCTTGCCCAATTACGAAGATTGGAAACGCGACAACACCGTTTTTCAATTTCTCGCGATCACCCGCCGTGAATCGCGGAACCTGAGCGAAGTTCCGGGACAGGAGGCGCAACGCATTCAATCCGCGTATGTCTCGGATGAATTCTTCAAGGTTGTTGGAATCTCGCCGAAATTGGGCCGGACTTTTATAATGTTTTGGGTCGCACGATAAAATTGCACAAACAGGGTTTCACCATCATCGGTGTGATGCCGCCGGAAATGGCGTCGCCGCAAGACACGGATGTTTGGTTTCCATTCGGCCGCAGGATTGTTTCGTTTTGGAACGATCGCACGATTCATCCAATGCTTTTTGTCTGGGGACGATTGAAACCCGGAGTAACGGTCGATCAAGCGCGCACGGAAATGAAGGGAATCGCGGCGCGTTTGGAAAAAGAATATCCCGCCACTAATGCGCGGGCGAGTGTCACGGTGACGCCGTTGCTCGACAATCTGATCGGAAAATATCGAACGAATCTCGGGTTGCTTCTCGCGGCGGTCGCTTTGGTGTTGTTGATCGCGTGCGCGAACCTGGCCAATCTTTTCGCGGCGCGGGGCGCTGCGCGCGCCCGCGAATTCGCGGTGCACGCCGCAGTCGGAGCGAGTCGCGGCCAAATCATCAAGAAACTGCTGATCGAAAGTTTCGTCATTGCACTCCTTGGCGGCGTACTCGGGTTTCTGATTGCGGTTTGGGTGCGTAACGCCTTGATCGCCTTGAGTCCGGGAGACGTTTCACGGTTTAAAGAAATTTCGTTCGATCTCCCGGTCCTCGGTTTCACGTTTCTGATCGCGTCCGTGACGACAATTCTTTTCGGCTTGTGGCCGGCTTGGCAGGCGTCGCATGGAAATGTGCAGCTCGCGCTAAAATCGGGGTCGGCCGGAAGTGGCGATCCACCCTCGGCAAAACGCACACGCGACTGGCTCGTAATTGGTGAGATCGCACTCACACTCACTCTCTTGATCGCGGCCGCGCTTGTTCTGAAAAGTTTCTCGCACATGCAGTCACTGAAACTCGGCTATGAGCCGCGCGGATTGATTACCGCCAAGATGGATCTTCCATTCCGTGTTTATACGACCCGCGAGAAAGTTGCGTCGTTTACTAACGCCCTGCTCGAGAAAGTGCGAGTGCTGCCGGGAGTTGAGAGTGTCGGCATCGGTTCCAACTCGCCACTCATGGGCGGATGGCAAACCGGTTTCTATCGCGAAGGCATTTCAGCTCCGACCGCGAGCGACATGCCCTCCGCCGATCTTGAAATGATCGCCGGTGATTATTTCACCGCCTTCAAAGTTCCTTTGTTGCGCGGTCGCACTTTCAATTCCGGCGACACCGAAAAATCGCCCCGCGTCATCGTTGTCGATCAAACTTTGGCCGAGCAAATTTTTCCGGGCGAGGATCCGATCGGCAAACGGCTGATGGTTGATGCTGGTAACGAAGACGAAGGTTACGCCGTTGCTGAAATTATCGGAGTTGTCGCACCGATGCGGTTTCACCCTCTTGATGAAACCGTGCAACTTCCGGTGATTTACGGTTCGATGAGTCAGGTTTATCGCTCCGGATTCGGATTGTTTGTTCGCGCGGGAGGCGGCGCCGCTTCGCTTGAGAAACCGATCCGCGACATTGTCCATTCCCTCGATCCCGCTCAGCCCGTTTACGATGCTCGACTAATGCAAGATCGCGTTGCTGATACTTGGGGGACGCAACGCCTGTTAAGTTTTCTGTTTTCAGTCTTTGCCGGGCTCGCGCTGGTGCTGGCGACTATCGGTCTTTACGGACTGCTCGCCTATACCACGCTCAAACGCGTCCCTGAAATCGGTATTCGACTCGCGCTCGGCGCGCGCCCGGCTCAAATTCGCACGCTCATCCTTTCACACGGGATGCATTTGCTTTTGATCGGGTCCGCGATCGGTCTGGTGGCGGCCATTGCTCTTTCGCGCGCACTGCAAACGGTCCTCTTCGAAGTCAAAGGAATCGATCCACTACTTTATCTCGGGGTGGGCGCGGTGCTTTTTGTCGCGACGTTTTTTGCATCCTGGATTCCGGCCCGGCGCGCGTCCCGTGTCGATCCAATCATCGCTTTACGCGCGGAGTAACTGATTATGCGAACCTTTCGTCATTCGTTACGCGGTTTGATCAAGCAACCGCTCTTTAGCGGAATCGTCATCCTCACCTTCGCGCTCGGGATCGGGGCGAACAGCGCAGTGTTCAGCGTCGTGAACGCCGTGCTCTTGCAACCGCTGCCTTTCCGCTCGCCGAACGAGATTGTTTCGGTTCATCTTTACGACACGCGCGAAGGAGCGCCGTCCCCCTCGGCTGATTCCGATGCGATCTCCTATCCCGACTTTGTCGATCTTCGCGCGCAAAATCAGGTCTTCGCTAGCATGGCGGTTTACATCAATCGGAGTCTAACGCTCTCCGACGGCGCAACCGCAACGCACTTGCAGGGCGAAGCAGTGTCCGCGGCGCTGTTTCCGTTGCTCGGAGTGCAACCCGTGCTTGGTCGCGCGTTTTTGCCGGGAGA
>QHOZ01000054.1:0-1686 GCA_003219495.1 Verrucomicrobiota bacterium
TTATCGCGAAGGCGATTTCTTCGGCGAGCTCTCGGCGATCAACGACGCGCCACGCGCCGCGTCAGTGGAAGCGTTCACCGACTGCCAACTTTTCTCCCTTGCCCCGGACGCGGTGCGCGATTTGCGACAAAAATTTCCTGAGTTCGACAAACTAATTGCCGAACGGCTCGCGCTCTACCAGGCCAAGAGCGAAGCGCGAGTTCCGCTCGATTTCACGGAAGAGCAATTGCCGGCCGAGGCGCGGCGGGCCGACAAAACGGAACTGGATGGCGCTGATACCGCCGTTGGATCCGAAGACAAAGAGGAACCGTTTGCGGACGAAGAAGGTCATTTTAAGAAACGCGCGGAACCGATTCGCAAGTTCGAGCACATCCCGCAAATCGACGAGATGGATTGCGGAGCAGCGAGCCTGGGAATGGTTTGCCGCCATTTTGGACGCAAGGTCAGCCTCGCGCGGATCCGGCAGCTCTGTCACACCGCGACCGACGGAACGAGTTTGAAAGCGCTGGTGCGGGCCGCAACCGAGCTGGGTCTCGCAGCGCGCGCGCTGAAAGTCTCGCTGCGCAATCTGCCGATGTTGCCATTGCCGGCGATCGTCCATTGGGAAGGCAATCACTGGATCGTTCTCTACGATGTCAATCCACAATTCGTGCGCGTCGCCGATCCCGCTCTCGGTTTGCGGAAAGTTCCGAGAAAAGAATTCGAAGGGAAGTGGACCGGTTACGCCGCGCTCTTCGATTACACAATCGCTTTCGAGCAAGCGCCTGAGAGCAAGCCGGCGCTGACATGGATCCTTCCGTTTCGCGCGCGTTTCAAAACGATCCTCTTGCAAGTCTTCGGGCCTGCAGTCGCGGTGAGCATTTTGCAGCTCGTCTTTCCAGTTTTCACTCAGATGGTCGTCGACAAAGTGATCGTCGAAAACGATCTCAGTCTGCTGCGCACCATTGTCCTCGGAATGATCGCCGCGATCGTTTTCGTGCAGCTCGCAACGCTTGCGCAGGAATATCTGCTCGCTTTCGCCGCGGTCCGATTGGATGCGGCGTTGCTCGATTTTTTGAGTCGCAAACTTCTTTCGCTGCCGATGACATATTTCACGAGCCGGCGAACTGGAGACATCCAACGACGGCTCGCGGGCGCACAGCAGATTCGACAGTTCGCCGTGCAACAAGGGATCGGCGCGGTGCTGGCGTTGATCTATCTGTTCGGAGCACTCGCGCTCATGGCTCTTTACAGTCCCCTTCTCATGCTGGCGTTCTTGATCACAACGCCGCTCTACGTCGGGTTGATGTTTTTTTCGGTGAAAGTGTTGCGGCCGCTGTTCTCGGGCGTTGAAGAGAGTCAGGGCAAATACAGCTCCCATCAGATCGATGCGATCAAGGGAATCGAAGCCGTCAAAGCCGCTGCGGCCGAAACTTCATTTCGTGACGCGATGCTCGCGGAATTTCTCTCCGTCTCGAAAAAGATGTTCCGCGCGAGCTTCATCGTCATGTCTTACGACAGCGTGCTGCAGACGATCGGCATGCTCTCGACCGCGATCTTCCTTTGGGTCGGCGCCACGCAAGTCATTCACGGACATTTGAGCGTCGGCGGATTCGTCGCATTTAGCTCGCTCACGGCGATGGCTTACGCCGGAATCCTTAGAACGCTCGGTGTTTGGGACAATCTGCAATTCACAACCGTGCTGCT
>QHOZ01000054.1:1693-8317 GCA_003219495.1 Verrucomicrobiota bacterium
CTGATTCCGGTTCCGAGCTTGGAAGGGCGAATCCAACTGCGCGGCGTTTGTTTTAAATACGGCGGACCGGAAGCGCCGAACATTCTGAGCGATATCAACATCGACATCAGTCCTGGAAAAATGATCGCGTTCGCCGGGCGCAGCGGTTCCGGAAAAACGACGCTGATTAAATTGGTCGCAGGTCTATTGGAGCCGACCGAAGGAACGATCTTATTCGACAATGTCGATCTTAAGACACTGAACTACCGCGATGTCCGGCGAAACATCGGCATGGTGTTGCAAGAGAATCATCTCTTTAACGACACGATTGCTCGCAACATTGCGTTCGGAGATATGGAACCGGATCTCGACCACGTTCTTGCCGCCGCGCAGGGCGCCGCCGCGCACGACTTCATCATGCGTCTGCCGCTCGGCTACGAAACTAAAGTCGGTGAATCGGGTCTTTCCCTCTCTGGCGGACAGAAACAACGCATCGTGATTGCGCGCGCCATTTACAGCAATCCGCCGATTTTAATTTTCGACGAAGCCACCAGTGCGCTCGACACCGAATCGGAGCGCGCCATTCAGGAAAACACCGGGCGGCTGATGGCGGGACGAACCACCATTGTCATTGCGCATCGGCTGAGCACGATTCGCGAAGCGGACGTCATCGTCGTTCTCGAAAAAGGAAGCGTAGCGGAAATGGGCAACCACGATGAGCTGATGGCCCAACGCGGACTTTATTATTACCTCTCGAGCCAGCAGCTCGGCGTTTAATGCAAGATCGACAATGAACTCTTCGACACCTTTGCGCGGCTCGATTGAAACTGAATCAGAGATGATGCCGCAGGATCCGCCGCCGTGGATCATTCGCGGCGCGGCTTGGGTGCTGCTGAGCGCATTTGTCTTCGCTCTCCTTCTCGCGATTGCAATGCGACTGCCCGAAACGGTCCAATGCCCGTTCATTTTGGTGCCGGCGACCGGCGCCGATCCAATTCAAGCCGCACATCAGGGAGTGATCAGTCGCGTTTCTGTCAGCGAAGGACAACCAGTCAAAAAAGGCGACGAGCTGTTCGTCTTGCGCTCGGATGAAATTCACACCCTGGACACTGAATTGCGCACGTTGTCCGAGGATTTACGCATCAAACAGGATGGACTCGCGCGAACGGAAGCGGCTTACCGCGCGCAGTTGAACATTAAACTGGCGGAGATCGAACAAGCGCAAAGCGAAGTGCAGTTTCGCGAGAACCACGCGAGGACGAGCAAGAATTTAGTGGATCGAATGGAAAAGCTCTCGCGACAAGGCGGAGTTTCGGAAATGGAATTGATCAAGCTGCGACTCGAGACGGCCGGTTCGGAAAAAGACCTGAGCGTTTCGCAACGAACATTGCAGCAGACCAAACTCGAGCGGGAACGAATGGAGAGTGACTACGCGAAGTTACGCGGCGAACAACACGCGGAAATCGAAAAACTGAAAATGCGCACGTCCGCGCTGAAGGGGGACCTGGAAAACGCGCAACAGAACTTGTTGACCGTGCGAAGCCCTTACGACGGGGCGGTGATTTCGGTGGAACAACGCACCGTCGGCAGCGTAGTCCAACAAGGCCAAATCCTTTGCCAACTCGCGCAGCAAGACGCGCAGCTACGCGCACGGCTGCTCCTGAAAGAGGCCGGTTTTCCAAAGCTCGCCGTCGCACAAAAGGTCCGATATTTCTTTGAAGCGTTTCCTTATCAACGCTACGGCGCAATTAGCGGCAAACTCGATTGGATTAGCCCGTCCGCAGTGAGCTCGAGTGAGGGCCCGCATTTCATCGGCCTCGGTTCACTTGAGAAAACGAGGATTCCCGGAGGAAGCGCACAAGCAATGTCGCTCCGAGTCGGAATGAAGGGCGAAGCGCACATCATTGTCGGTGGCCGGACGATGATCCAGTACGCGTTCGAACCGATCCGGCAGCTGCGCGAGAACATTAGCCAGTAACGACGCCATGGAAGTCACGCCCTCGCAGTTGAAGCTGGAAAATCTGACCACCAGCAATGCCGCGATGGCGCGTTGTCTGCGACTTGCGCTGCTCGCGGCCAAATCGGACGTGCCAGTCGTTCTGCTGGGCGAAACGGGCACCGGAAAAACTCTTCTCGCCCATGCCATTCACAACTCGTCCGCCCGCGCGCACGGACCGTTCATCTCGTTCAACGCCTCAGCAATGAGTGACACGCTGCTCGAGAGTCAGTTGTTTGGGCACGAGAAAGGCGCATTCACCGGCGCGCAACAAACCGTGAAGGGAAAATTCGAGCTAGCCCACGATGGCACCATTTTTCTCGATGAAATCTCCGACATGAGCCCGCTCGCGCAGGTAAAGATTTTGCGCGTTCTCGAATATGGGGAGTTCGAGCGACTCGGCTCGGAGCAAATGTTGAAATCAAACGCGCGGATTCTTTGCGCGTCGAATTGCTCGCTACGTGAACGCGTGCGGCAGGGAAAATTTCGGGAAGATCTTTTCCAGCGGCTCAACGGCCTCACCTTGCTCATCCCTCCGCTGCGCGAACGCTCGGAAGAATTGCCGGCGCTGATTGCCGCCGAGCTGAAGATCGCGGCGGCGAAAGAAGGAAAGGAGATTACGGCGATTCATCCTGAAGCGATGGAAAAGCTGCTTCATCATCCCTGGCCTGGAAATCTGCGCGAACTAAGCCATACCGTTCGCACGATGGCTCTCTTCTGTGATGGGCCCGTGATTTTTCCGCATCACGTGATTTTTCCACCGGATTTGGATGCGGGTCATACGAACCCAACTGCGCCAAGTTTGCCTAACGGATTAGCGGAGCACACACAGCCACGAGACGGCATGGATTTGTCGCTGGCCAGCGCGGTGAAACGGCACGTTCACTTCGTTTACCAGCAAGCGAATCGAAACCAGCGCCGCACCGCGAAGCTACTTGGAATCTCCAGAGCTACGCTCGCGCGACATCTTCGAAACTCGGCCCAAAATCAGAGCACGGGGCTGGCGCAATTGTGAAGCCGTGCGGCTTCAAATTAATACCACTGCCGTAATGTCGATCTTACGCGATCCACAAATGTTCTCTTTGTAAGTCCTTCATTTCAAATCTCAAGAGCTTGATTGGGTCGAGATGAAATTTTCGATGGCACAAATGCTGGTAATAGGCAGCTCGAAGTGAGTGCACCGAAAAACAAAAAACAAGCGAGGGCGAGTGAATCAACAAGTCACAGACCTAAGCACGGAAAACAAAAATTGATCCGCTTGGACGATCTGATTCCCAAACAA
This sequence comes from Verrucomicrobiota bacterium, assembly GCA_003219495.1. The sequence continues at coordinate 4,951 of QHOZ01000054.1, forward strand.
GACGTTTCCGGCGGCTATCAGTTGTTGTTCGGCGTCACTGACGCAACATCAATAACCAACAACCCAAAACAAGAAAACTGAATATGGCTAAATCAAAGAAAAACATCAAAGTTCGTGATCTCAAACCGAAGAAAGACGCCAAAGGCGGCGGCGGATATGCAACAGGCGGTGGCAGTGCATGGACCGGCGGCGGCAAAGGCGTGACCGGTGGCGGTTCGGCGACTGGCGGCGGTTCGGCTGCGACCGGTGGCGGTTCGGCTGCGACAGGCGGCGGTTCGGCGACACTCTAACGTTCGGACAGCCGCGCTGTCGGTTCGACTCCACAGCGCGGCTTTTTCTTGTACTCGCGCGGCGCTCGTTTAAGGAAACAGGCCGCGCATTTTTTTCGCCTTCATCACCCGCTCGACTCCAATGGCCATCGCCGCGGTGCGATGCGAAATCTTGTGCGCCTTCGCCCGCTTGATCACTTGCGTGAACGAGTGCTCCAGAATGCGGAAGAGTTTGTCGGTCACTTCGGTCTCCGACCACATGAACGCTTGAAGACCCTGGACCCATTCAAAGTAGGAAACGATGACGCCGCCGGCATTGCAAAGAATGTCCGGAATCACGAACACTTCGTCCCAACGTTTTTCTAAAAGCAAATCGGCTTCCGGCGTGGTCGGTCCGTTCGCACCTTCCGCCAAAATTCGGCATCTCAGGTTGTCGGCGTTGCTTGCATTGATCACGCGATCAACTGCGCACGGCGCGAGAATGTCGCATGGCATCGTGAGCATTTCTTTTGGATCGACATGATCCGCTTCGTGAAACGCGCGCAGGCTTCCTTTTTTCAGGACGTGTTGCTCAGCTGCCTGCACATCAATTCCCTTTGGATTGTAAATCGCGGCATACGCGTCGCTGATTCCCACAATTTTAACCCCACTCTTGTAAGCGAGCGAAAGCGCGGCCACCGAACCCACGTTGCCGAAACCTTGCACGATCGCGGTGCATTTTTCCGGATCGATTTTCAAAATATCCATCGCGCGCTCAATTAAATAAACGACGCCACGTCCGGTCGATTCGCGCCGGCCTTCGGTTCCACCGATCGAGACCGGTTTGCCGGTGACGATCTCGCTCACCGCGTAGCCGTGATAAACGGAATACGTGTCCATGAACCAGGCCATCACTTGTTCATTCGTCCCCATATCGGGACCCATCACATCGGTGTGCGATCCAACAAACGGAATCATTTCCTGCATGTAACGGCGAGACACGGCTTCGAGTTCGGTCCGCGAAAGTTTCGTCACATCGCACGCGACGCCGCCTTTGGCCCCGCCGTATGGCAAATTCGCGAGCGCGCATTTCCAGCTCATCCACATCGCCAGCGCCGCCGTTTCACCCATGGATAGCGAGGGCGCAAAACGAGTGCCGCCCTTGGTCGGTCCGAGGGTCAGGTGATGTTGGACTCGATAACCTTGGAATGTCTTCGTGCTGCCATCATCCATGTGCACTGGCAGCGTCACCGCGATCGCACGCTTCGGATACATCAACCGGTCGCGATCATTCTTGTCGATGCTCAGGTAATCGGCGATGACCTGAAACTGGTCGCACGCCATTTTAAAAACTTCGTCGTCGTAAATCGTCATCAGAAGAGGGGCGGCGTTCCCGCCGAAAAGTGAAGCATGCTATTTGCGCCGAAAAATGGTCGCGTCAAATGCAAACCCGAGAAAGAGGCGACCGCAGTCATTAGATCGACAAGCGCTAACGAATTCGTAACGTGCCGCTTGAGCCATGAAAATTGAAACCCTCGCTGTCCACGCCGGGCATGAAATTGATCCTACTACCGGCGCCGTCGCCGCGCCCATTCATCTCTCCACCACGTTCGAACGCGACATTGAGGGATCTTTTTCGCGCGGGTTCATGTACTCGCGTAACGACAACCCTAATCGCAAGGCGCTTGAGCAAGCCGTCAGCGCGATCGAAGGAGGCGCCGCGGCGGCCGCGTTTGCATCAGGAACCGGCGCAACGATGTCGATCTTCCAAGCGCTCAGCCCCGGCGATCACATCCTCGCGCACACGGATGCCTATTACGGAACGTCGCGCTTGTTGAACGAAGTTTTCGTGCGTTGGGGTCTTCAAGCTGACTTCGTCGACATGAGCGATCTCGCCGCGGTGAAAAAAGCGATCCGCCCGAACACGAAGCTGGCCTGGATGGAAACACCTTCCAATCCGCTCCTGAAGATTGTGGATCTTGCCGCGATTTGCGAAATCGTTCACAACGCCGGCGCGGTTTGTGTTTGCGACAATACCTGGGCGCCGATTCTGCAACGGCCGTTTGATCTCGGCGCCGATTTCATTTTACATTCCACCACGAAATATTTCGGCGGCCACTGCGACGTGCTCGGCGGAATTCTGGCCGCGAAGAATGACAGCGAGCTTTTCCAACGCATTCACAACATTCAGTACGAAGGCGGCGCCGTCCCCTCCCCGTTTGATTGCTGGCTTGTTCTGCGCGGACTGCGGACTCTGCCCTGGCGAATGCGCGCACACTCACAAAACGCGGCGGAGGTCGCAGCGTTTCTCGCGCAACACCGCAACGTAGAGCGCGTGCATTATCCTGGATTGAAGACGCATGCCGGGCACGACATTGCGAAAAAGCAGATGTCGATGTTTGGCGGAATGCTCTCGTGCGAAGTCAAGGGCGGCCGCGACGCGGCAATGAAAGTTTCGAACAGCACCAAAATCTTTATTCGCGCGACCAGCCTGGGAGGCGTGGAAAGTTTGATTGAGCATCGAGCATCAATCGAAGGACCGGGCACAAAATCGCCCGAAGGTTTATTGCGATTATTGATCGGCCTGGAGAACGCCGAAGATTTGATCGCCGATCTCGATCAAGCTCTCGGTTGATTCGCGCGACGTAATTTGCGCCGGACAAGATCGACAACGTCGCGCACTTCATTGACCTGAAAGAGGAACGCGCTTCCGAAAAACACGACCGCCGCGACGGCGATGACGAGGAGCACACCGAAAATTCTCTGCCATTCCGGCAAGTGTGCGCCCGGCGGAAACATTGTCGGCAAGCCGAGCCAGCAGACGCCCGAGAGCAGCGCCAAGGGAACGATTAATTTCCCGAGCAATGCGAGGAGAGCACCCGTTTCAAGCCTTCCGGCGTAGCGGCGCATCATTATATATAGAAGCAGAAAATTGGTGAGCGCCACGAGGCTCGTGGAGAGCGCGAGTCCGCGGTGACCGAGATGAAGCTGGAACATGAAAAACCAGTTCAGCGCAAAGTTCACCAAGATCGACAACATGCTGACCATCATCGGCAGATAGCGTCGATCGATCGCGTAGAACGCCGGCGCGAGAACTTTGACCGCCGAGTATGCAGCGA
>QHOZ01000055.1 GCA_003219495.1 Verrucomicrobiota bacterium
AGAATGACAAGCCGCGCCAAAGGACGAAAGCCGAAAAAATCCGGCGCTTCTAAATCAGTCCGCGTTTGCGAAAGTCGCCGAGATTGCCACCGCTGGAGCGCTCGATCATATCGATCGTGAATTTGAGAAGACAAACTTCCCAGGCGTCGTCCACGCCTTGGATGACCGCGCTCAGTGAATCGTCGCGGTTTTGCACGTGCGATTTGGTCCGCTCGATCACCGACTCGATCGGATCGCGAAACATTTCTTCGCGCACGTCGGTCTTGCGAAATTGGAAGCCGTATCGCAGCACCGCCATGTTGTCAAAGCGCTCGCGCAATTGATCGACATAGCGCTGTGCTTTGCCGCCAAAGCCGTCGAGCAATAACCGGCTGAAATGTTCCGGGGTGAGAATTTGCGGACGGTCCGCGTGAATTTTTCCATCGCGCACGCGAACTTCATTGGCGCGATCCATCAGCTCCGAGATCAAATAGAAACGAAAACTGGTCGTGCCGAAGGTGGCGATCTTGTGCTCGGGCGCAAGAATCACCTGCGTGTTCTCGATCGCGTACTGAAAATCGTCTTCCTTCATTGCGGATAAGGTAGCGGCGATTGCCCTCAATCGCCATCGCAGGTCTCAGTCGAGCGCAGACGCTTCGAAGGCGCAGCTGTCGATCTCGCGCACGCGCGTGGAGCGCCAGCGCAGAATGGCTTCCGCGCTAAAAATGATCAGCGCCAACCAAATTAGAGCGAAGGTGATGAGATGTCCTCGAGTGAACGGTTCGTGATAAAGAAACACGCCGAGCAAGAACGAACCGATCGGCGAGAGATATTGGAGAAAGCCGAGGGTGATCAGTCGCAGATGACGCGCGGCGTAGCCGAACCAGAAAAGCGGAACCGCGGTGACGACGCCGGTGCTGATAAGCAAGATCGACAACCACCAGCCGGCCCGGCCGAAATGGAGCGCGCCCGAGCGTTGAAGGTAAATCAGAAAAATCGCCGCGAACGGCACGAGCAAAATTGTTTCGATGAACAAACCGGGGATAGCAGCGGTGCCGGATTGTTTTCGCAGCAAGCCGTAGAGTCCGAACGTGAGGCAGAGTGAAACGGCGATCCAGGGAAAGCGACCGTAACCGAAAGTCAGATTCAAGACGCCGAGCGCGGCGAGGAGAACGGACGCAAATTGCCAACGAGTGAGTCGTTCGCGCAAGAAAATCGCGCCGAAAAGAACATTCATTAGCGGCGTCATGAAATAACCGAGACTGGTTTCGACGACGTGGCCGATGGTGACCGCGTAAATAAACAGGAACCAGTTCGATGCGATCGCGAGTCCGCCGGTGAGGCAATAAATTAGCGCGCGACGCGAGCGAACGATCGCGAACAATTCGGGCCAGCGTTTTTGCCAGCTCAAAATGGTGGAGAGAAAGATTGTCGTCCAAACAAAGCGGTTCGCGAGGATCTCGGTTGCCGGAACGCCGGCCATAAGTTTCCAATAAACTGGAATCAAACCCCAAATGGTGAAGCATGCGATTCCGGCAATGAGGCCGCGCGTTTCGCGCGAAGAATGATTTTGCGACTCCGGCATGTGCGGCTCATGTCGCGCAGAAAAAACTGGCGCGCAAATGGTCCGGTTGATGGCAGGGCGAGCGCGCTATTTTTTTTCTGGGGCGGCCGAGACGGCGGACAGGTACGAGCCGTAGCCCGCTTCCTGCATCTCTTCGCGCGGAATGAAATAGAGCGCCGCGGAATTGACGGCGTAACGTTGGCCAGTTGGTGAGGTCGGATCCTGAATCAAGTGGCCAAGATGTGCGTCGCTCCGTTTCGCGCGTAATTCAATGCGATGCATATCGTAGGAATTATCGTCGCGTTGAACGATCGAATCGTTCGAGAGCGGCTTGCTGAAGGTGGGCCGGCCGGTGCCGCCGTCGAATTTGTCGTTTGAAGAAAAGAGGGGCTCGCGCGTGATAATGTCCACGTAAATCCCCGGGCTGAACTTGTCCCACAGCTTGTTCTTGAACGCGGTCTCAGTGCCGTTCTCGCGGACAACGTGATATTGCTCAGCGGACAATCGCTTGCGTAAGGTCGCGTCGTCCGGGACGGGCCGGTTCGGATCGAACCCGGTCATCGTTTCCTTCACGCTGTGCGCGAAAAAGACGAAATACAGAACCACCGCGCTCGCCAGAACCGCAATGATGATTCCGATGACGATGCTTATGCGTGACGTGTCGTTGCTTTCGATCCGCGCGACCTCTGCCATCTTAAAACCTCGCTCCTAAGGATGAAACAAGGAGGAGAGGGTTAAGTCACTCTTTTTTTTAACCGAGCGAGCTGCGACTGTAGGAGAAGCTGTCAGCTTCCCGTTTAAGATCGAGACGCTAGCAGCGTCTCCTACAGGAATAGCGGCCGTTCGCGGCTATTTTTTCTTTTCGAAGAGCGGCAGGTATTGGCCGTAACCTTCTTCTTTCAATTTCTCGACCGGAATGAACTTGAGCGAGGCGGAGTTGATGCAATAACGCATTCCGCCTTTATCGGCAGGACCGTCGTCGAACAGGTGGCCAAGATGCGAGTCGCCTTTGCTGCTGCGCACTTCGGTGCGCGCCATTCCAAACGTGCGATCCGATTTCTCGCTCACGTTGTTCTTGTCGATCGGTTTGGTGAAGCTCGGCCAGCCGCTGCCGCTGTCGAATTTATCCAGCGAAGTGAAGAGCGGTTCGCCGCTAACCACATCGACATAAATGCCCGGCTTATGATTGTCCCAATATTGGTTTCGAAACGGCGGTTCGGTCCCGCATTGTTGGGTCACGCGAAATTGCTCCGGCGTGAGTTTCTTTTTCAGTTCGTCGCCAGAAGGTTTTCCGGAAGTCTGATTGTTGGTCGATGGAGTTGTCATAGAGCTGGATGGAGATGGAGCAGGGGATTGGCCGCGCGCGCGGTTGAGAAAAAGCAAAACGCCGAGCAGGGTCGCGAACACGACCGCGCAAACGATTAACATTCCGCGCGAGGAAGCCGGTGGGCGTTTCGGCAATTGAATCACAGGTGAAAATACGACAGTTCGCGACCGGCAAAAGTTCAATTTGGACGGTCGAACTCAGTCCGTTCGTCCCGCTTCCGGAACTTGGACATACCGGCGGAATATGAGGAGCCCGATCGGCGCGATCGACGCGGCGCAGGCGAAGATCAACCAAAGCATCGCGGGACGACATTCACCGTGCTCGGGGCAGAATGCCGCCAGCACCCAACCACTCGTGCCGATCAGAAGTTTGCCGAAAAGGAACGGAATGTAGGCAAGCGAGGCATAGGAAGCTTCCTGCCCGGGCGGTGCAATCGAGGCTGCGTATTCGTAAACGCGCGGCGAATAAAACGCTTCACCGATCGAAAATACGGCGAGGTAAAACGCGGACATGATGTAGTAAGGATGAATCGCGCCGCTCAATCCGAGATAACCATGACCAAGCGCGCTGCCGAACGCGCCATTTGCCGTGGACACGAACCAATCGCTCGGCAAAGCCATGATGAACACCCCGGCTGCGCAAATGATGCTGCCGATAATCACCATTCGATACGACGCCCATCGCTGGGTCAAAGCGCCGATGATTGGAGCGAGAAAGATAATGAGAATGGCGTTGATTCCCGCCAACTTGCCGACCGGCGCGTGCAATCCCATCTCGCGGTCGCCGAATTTTGGAAACACATAATCCATTTGCAGGAAAATCGCTTTCAGAAATCCGATGAAGAGAAAGAAGACGAGCAGACGGTAAAATGCCGATTGTCCGGTTAGCCGCCGGAACAGATTGGCCGTTTCCGCGGCGCTCGCACGAACTGTTGCCGCAACTGTAGGATATGTTTCGCGTTCGCGTTCCGCGCGTCGTCGCAAAAAATAAATCGTCGGAAAGAGAACGATCTCCAGCGCTAGGCTCACCATGAAAAGCTGTTGGTGCGGCGTGGGATGAAAACCGCCGATGTCGATCTTGAACTCGAGCGAACGGACAAAATCGAAAACGTAACCTGCGACGAGATAGCCAACATTCATCAGCGCGTAAATGATCGAGAACGCCATCGAACGTTGCGCGGTCGTGGAGTAGGTAGCAAGCCACAGGTGAGCGCGATTGTTGGATTCGAAGTTAAAACCATCACGCTGCGCGCGAAAGTGCAGAGCGCGACGCCGAGGAAAAATGTGCGACGCAAACCGATCGCGTCCGTGAGCGAGCCGGCGAGCAAAGTGAAGACCGTCATCGCCGGCGCCCAAACCCAGCCGACCAGCGCGCTCGCGCCTTGATCGCTGAAGCCGAGATCGCGCGACAACCAGAGCACCATCGTCTTGTTCGTGATCGAGTACGCCGTGTAGATGAAAAACTTGATCAGGAACGTGAGCCAGAGCTCGCGCTTCGCGCTTTTCAGCACGGCGAACTTCGCGATGAAACCGCCGATTCCTCCCGGCGCGACATGTTCGTCCAGCGGGGCTGCTTCTGTGATTCTTTCTGCCACGATGTCGATCTTCAGTCAGATCGGTACCGCAGGCAAACTGACCTGAGTGCGATTTAGTCGAGCGGACTTTTGACGCCGAGGCCGGGCCGATTAAGCACGTGCGTGTAAATCATTGTCGTGCTCACGTCTTTGTGCCCGAGAAGTTCTTGAACGGTGCGAATGTCGTAACCGTTTTCGAGCAGATGAGTTGCGAAGGAATGTCGTAACGTGTGACAGGTCGCGGGCTTGCTTATGCCCGACGCACGGACGGCTTTCTTCATTGCATCCTGCAAAACAGTTTCGTCGATGTGATGGCGCTGCTTGGTCCCTGCCGACGAGCGCGGATCGGTTGAAAAACGTGTTGAGGTGAACACGTACTGCCAGGCCCATTCCTTTGCTGCATTGGGCCATTTGCGATCGATGGCATTTGGCAAATAGACAGCGCCGAATCCAGCTTCTAAATCTTCTTCGTGCTGCGTTTTCATTTTTTGCAAATGACGTTCGAGGGACCTGGCAAGATTCACCGGCAACATCGTGACTCGATCTTTGCCGCCTTTGCCGTCCCGCACAGTTATCCGCAGATATCCAAGATCGACATCCTTAACACGCAAACGGACGCATTCCATTAAACGCAGACCGCTCCCGTAAAGTAAGCCAGCCATCAGTCGATATTTACCGTCCAGATGAGCGAAGATCTTGCGCACTTCATCGCGAGTTAGGACGACTGGCAAACGCGAAGGCCGTTTCGCCCGCTCGACTCCTTGCAACCAGCCGATCTCCTGTTTGAGCACTTCCTTGTAGAGAAACAACAATGCGCTAAGCGCCTGATTCTGGGTGGAGGCAGCGACTCGCCCGTGTCTCGCAAGATGCGTCAGGAATTCTGTCACTTCCGCCTCCGCCATTTCGCGGGGATGCCGCTTATTGTGAAACAAAATGAAGCGTCTGATCCAATCGACGTACGCTTGTTCCGTGCGGATACTGAAATGTTTCCGACGAATAGTATCCCGGACTTGGTC
>QHOZ01000230.1 GCA_003219495.1 Verrucomicrobiota bacterium
CAGAAAAAAACGAAAGCGGCGCCAGCACTGTCGAGATCCACGTCATGCCGGTCTTTCGCGCGACGAGTGGGCCGGCAGGCGCGGCCGGATGCGTCACGAGCAAATCCGCGCCTGCGACTGCCCGAAGCAGATCGTCAAAACTATCGCGGACCGCCGGAAAGATGAGTTCTTCCGTGAGAAATCGCGAGCCTGTCTTTGGGTCCATGATCTTCTTAATCAGATCCGCGTCCTGGTCCTGCGGCTGCGGTACATTCGGCCGCACCGGAAAAAACTCCAAACCGGCGTCTTCGATCTTCTCGCGATAGATCGCCATCGTCGCGATCACCGACACGTGACCGCGCTGCTGCAACTCGAGCGCGACCGCCATGTACGGGTGAATATCGTCAAATGAGCCAAATGTGTTCGGGACAATTCGCATCGGAGTAAACGTTTGCTCTCGCCGGCCTGACGCTGGTAACGTCTCCGGCCCTGATCAATTGGAGGCCCTGGGCAGTCTCGACTCGCAGCGCGCCGTCGTCTTCGACTCCACGTGTGATGCCCTGCAAAGTTTCATCTCCATTTGTGACTTGCACCAACTTGCCTGACGCGTACGACGAACGGCTGGACCACGCGGCGACGATCTTCAAGGGGCCGTCCGGTTCCTGTAGCAACGAGTACCAGCGCGACAGTGAGCTTAACAACGCCGCGAGTATCGCTTCGCGTTCGGATTGACGTCCCCTACCGGCTTCGGCTGCTACTGAGGTCGCGACATTTGCGATCTCCGGTGGAAAGGCGTCGTCCGTGAGATTGATGCCGATGCCGACCACGACTGCGCGTCCGGACGGCGTTTCGATCGCTTCGGCAAGGATGCCACAGATCTTTCGTTCGTTCGCAAGCAGATCGTTGGGCCACTTGATATCGGTTTCCACCTTGCCGGCCTCGCGCAGAGCGTCGCCGGTTGCGAGCGCGGCGAGGAATGTGATGAGTGGCCAGCGCTCGATTGCAATTGCCGGCCGTAACAGAATGCTGAAGTAGAGGCCCGCGCCTTTCGGCGACGACCAGGCGCGTTGCAGACGCCCGCGACCGGCGGTCTGCTCGTCGGCGAGAACGGCGACGCCTTCCGCGGCGCCCTCTGCTGCAAGCCGCGCCACTTCGGTGTTGGTGGAAGGCAGTGACTCGAAGCGCACGATTCGTGGTCTCATGAGCGCCCGATTGTAAGCCACAAGCAGCCACAGACAAACACGGACTACACAGACGATAATCCCTCAGGGTCGTCCGTGTTTTTCTGTGGCTGAAGGAACGGATTTTTTTGGTGTCTTTTGTGCCTCTTTGTGGCTTAAGCTTAGTCCGAAACTGTGATCAACTGGTTCCCCATTCGGCTTTCCTTCACTGTGGCGACGGCCGCCACGATGATCGCCCTCGTTGCCGGCTCCGGTCTAGCCTGGCTGCTCGCGCGCAAACGTTTTCCGGGACGCAACCTGGTCGACGCGCTCGTAACGCTCCCGCTGGTCCTGCCACCCACCGTCCTCGGCTATTACCTGCTGGTCCTGCTTGGCTCTCGTTCACCACTCGGCGCATTTCTGGATCGCACGTTCGGCATCCGGCTGACGTTCACAGTGACGGCGGCGATAATCGCCGCCACGATTCACGCGTTGCCACTCGTTACCAAAAGCCTGCGCGCCGCGTTTGAATCAGTAAACACGGATCTCGAAGCCGCCGCGCGCACGCTCGGACTTAATAATCGGCGCATTTTTTTTCGCGTGACGTTGCCGCTTGCAGCGAAAGGCGTGCTCGCCGCGACCGCGCTCGCGTTTGCCCGCGCACTCGGAGATTTTGGGGTGACGATAATGATCGCCGGCAACATACCCGGCAAGACGCAAACTGCTTCCGTCGCAATTTACGACGCGGTGCAGGCGGGGCGTGATAATGAGGCGTTGACGCTCGCAGTGATCGTCTCACTGATCGCCGTGTCGATGCTATACATCATCAACCGTTTCAGCAGAATCCTTTGAACTTCGACGCGTTGCTCGAGTAACCGGGGAAGATCGCCCGCAGGTCGGTGGCGCGCAGATGCTTCGTTGCGATCTCGCCAAACACGTCGCGGAAATCGGTCGTCAGCGCCAGGTCGCGTCCTTCGTAAAGCTGATCGTTTTTCAGTCCCGGCCATCTTCCGTAAACCTGGCCGCCACGCACGCTGTTGCCCATGACAAACATCGCATTCGCGTGACCATGGTCCGTGCCGCGATTGCCGTTCTCTTTCACCGTGCGGCCGCGAGCCCGGCGCTGAACTCCTGCAGGCGGTTCGCGAGTTGGCCGCGAGCGTTGCCTTGATTCACGTGCGTGTCCCAGCCGCCGATATCAGTAAAAGCAATCTCCAGGCCAACACCGGCTTTGATCAATTGCGCGATCTGTAGCAGTGAAGTGCCGAAAGGGCCGCGCGGATACTCGGCGCCGTTCTCGGGTTTGTACTGCGAGGGATTCACCCGCTTCAGGTAATTGACTGCCTCAAATGTTTCGCGTCCGGTGTCGGCGAGGGTTTCTTTGCTCGCACCCGAGTAGATCGCTTCGAAACCACCTTGCACGGCGGCGGAAGAATTGCCGTCCCGAATCGCAAAGTTTGACAAGTTTGTAATCGCCAGTGCTTCAGCGGGTCCCTGCAAAACGCGCGGCATCTGCTGGGTAAACGACACAGCGCGAAACGGCGAGTTCTGATCGTCTTTCTTGCTTTGCAGGTAACGATTCAGCCAACCGTCGCTGGTGGACTTCACGCCCGGCGTGGCGGATTCCATGTAATCCTGCGCGTCGAAATGCGAACGCGTGTTATCGGGTGAGCCTGAGGCATGAACGATCGCGAGACGCTTCGAATCCCAAATCGGTTTCAGCGGACTCATCGCGGGATGCAGACCAAAGAACCCGTCGAGACTGATCACGGCCTCCTGGTTCGCGCCGGCAGACTTTGGAATCGCAATCGACGGACGCGCATCGTAGTAACTCGACTCCCCAAACGGCACCACCACGTTCAATCCGTCAACAGCGCCACGCTGAAAGATGGCGATCAGAGTCTTGCGCTTACCGCCGCTGATGGGGTTGCGCGCGTGGGCCATGATGGCGCGCTGGAGAAATCCCGGCGCTGAGAGCGACATGCCCACACTCGCCAGTGCAATGCTGCCTGACTTCAAAAAGAATCTGCGGTTCATAAATCTACCTCTACTGCCGTTGAAACTCCGGCGTGCCGAGAATCAACCCGACTACCTTTGCCGCTGTGTCATTCGCATTTGCTTCGTCGATCTGCCTCATCAGCGTCTCTCGGGTTGCCGCTGAGATGTCGCCCGCCACGATCAGCTTTAGCGACTCATCGATCAGCTTCGATTTGTCCTGCGCGGTGAGCTTTGCGAGATCAACGCGCGTGCCCGGAATCCGATTGCTCGCCAACGCCAGGCCAAAATTCATTCGCTCCAGCAGCGCGCCGGTATTGACCCAACTCTCCGCTGCATCGGAATAACCGTTCGGCGTTTGAAATCCGTAAAGCGGCTCGCCCATGCGCGCGATCCACTGGTGTGTGCCTGGCCCACCATTCGTATCAGCGCCGAGCGTCCTAATCGCACTGACCACCAGCTCAAACGGCCGCTTGATCTTCGCGCGGTACGCTTCGGGCGAATTGAATTCAGTCGAGAAGAAGATCGCTTTCAGTGTTTCGCGAATGTCGCCGTCACTCTTCGTGAAAGCCGCCGCGACGCGGCTGACGAGGGCGGGTGGCGGCGTGTCGGAAACGAAATGGCGGACGAGCTTGGTGGCAATGAACTTCGCAGTCGAAGGATGATGGGCGAGGATGTCGAGCACTGTCAGGCCGTCGTTGATGCCCCCGCCCGCCGGAATCTTGTGTCCAAGAACTGTCTTCTCGCCGTCGTCGTGAACGCGCGCGTTGAAAACGAACGTTCCCGGAGTGCGACGCATTGCTTCGGCATTGCGGCGCATTGCTTCGTTGCCCATCACGGCGTTCAGGGCCGCGGCGCCGCCACGCGGCTGAAAGATGGTCCAGCCGGTAAAACAGCGCGCGACTTCCTGCACGTCCTTCTGCGTGTAACCACCATCAACGCCCAGCGTGTGCAGCTCCATCAGCTCGCGCGCGTAGTCTTCGTTGATGCCGCGGCGAGCTTGCTGTTGTTGCTGTGGCCGCGGTTGTTGCTGTGGCTGCTGTGCTTGCGGTTGCTGTTCCCGTAGCAGTTGCTGTTCGCGTAGCAGTTGCCGTGGCCGCGCCTGCGGATTAAGTGGCCGCGCATCCGGATTGAGCAGACGGCGCAAGCCACCGCCACCCTCGCGATTTGCATCCGGACTGACGCTCTGAAAGTTGTCGAGATAAAAGAGCATCGCCGGACTCTGCGCTGTTGCGATCAGCAACTGCGAGAACTTTCCCATCGCGTTCGGCCGAATCGTGTCGCGGTCGTAGGACGGCAGCAACCAGCGATCGGCGCCCTTCCCGGCAAATACGTTGAAGTGGTTGGTCCAGAAATCGACCATCACTTCCTGAAGCTGGCGTTCGCTGTAAACGGCGCGAAGAATTCGCGAGGCCTGCAACTCGGCCACGATGCGCTGCGGCTGCATCAGGCCGTTCTGCTGGTAGTAGTCCTGAATTATTTTTCGGTACTTCTCGTCCTGTGGGTTTGGCGAGTTTTTTAAATCCCCTTCCAACATGCCTTTCGCTTGCAGTTGACGAAGGAGTTGACCGGGCTGCGGATAT